>DOON01000148.1:14814-18028 GCA_003514865.1 Clostridiales bacterium | reverse complement strand
GCAATATGATGAAACATTGGAATATGCAGTATGCTTGTCATGTCACTTTGCCAATTTATGTTAACACTTGCTGTTATCTTTCATAAAATATACAAATATGACTACTATTGGTCGGTAAAATAGAATATATAAATTGAAATAAATATAGCAAGGAGAAGAAATATGAATAATTCAGAAGGGTTGCACCGATATATCTCAAATAGTGTGCGAATGCTATGGATGCAGCATAGCGAATGGACCAGGATGGCCTTTGCTTCCATTATTTTTAAAAATCCAGATGAAAAGGAAGTATTGCAAAGACTTCTTAGAAATCCTGTGGATTTCGCCTATTTCTTAAGCAACTTCGTAGGATGGCAAACTGCATTTTCCTTCGGAGACCTGCTGACTGAGCACTTAAACCTTGCAGTTGCTCTTGTGCGAGCCACAATGTCCAATAACACCGAAGAAGCTGAAAAAATAGATAAACGGTTGTATGAAAACGCCGATAGTATATCCGCTCTACTATCCTCAGCAAAGCCATGCTGCAATTATAATGAATGGAAAACCATGCTTTACAGGCATCTGGACCTGGCTAAAAAAATGGCCTCTGAAATGATTAACAGTGACTATGAAGACAGCATACATACTTATGACAACTTTGAAGCAGAAGCTATGTTAATGGCAGATATGATGATAGAGTGCCTGCTATATTGCAATACAATTCGCTGAAGCGTCTGTATGCCGTTCATTAAAAAAGGGCATCTCCTAATGCGCCATATCAGGGAATAGAGATGCCCGGTAATGTCTCCACAGTTGGAATATTTGTCTATCAAGCTCTTGCCAAAAAACTCCAACCCTACGTTTATAATCTTTGAATTATCTGTAATTTTAAAATTAATCCTTCTTGTCCCAGTAACTCAGGTATTCTTCTATAGTCATACTCGGTTTATATTGCTCCACAATTTGTTTGCCCATCACACCGTTTTCGGACAAAATGTCAATGATGACAGCACCTAATAATTTCGCGGGAAGCAGTACTGCATTTTCAAAATTCACCATCTTAAAATCTGCACCATGTCCCGTGCCAACAATTCCACCTGCCATGGGATACAAAACAGGCATCAATTGAGATATGTCACCTAAATCACTGGATGATGGCATAGTTTCGACAATCTGAAAGTTTTCAGGAGGTATAAATTCTTTTGCATTTCGTGCATAAAGTTCGTAAAGAATATCATTTGTTACCAAGGGCAAAACTCCGGTTTCCGTCTTGTATTCCATACGCGCACCTATGCTGTCCGCACTCACCTTAAAAGCATTTACCACTCTATTTTCGATCACTTCCATAGCATCTAAATTATTGGCACGAATGTTGACCATTACCTGTGCGAAATCGGGTATGCAATTGACCATTTCACCACCCTCTGTAATAATATAATTGACTCTTGGATTATCTTTNNTAGCATAGCGTTGATGGCATTAATCCCTCCTATGGCTGCATTTAAAGCATTTATCCCATTAAAAGGTTCAGCTGCTGCATGAGCCTGCTTACCATAAAAATTTATAATTTTAGTGACAGCACCAAGATTCCTGACACCTCGCAAAGCCAAAGGCCCGGGGAAATGGCTCCAGCAATGCATCATAATTGAGATGTCTACATCATCAAATACTCCTTCACGTATCATCTGCGGTTTACCGCAGCCATAATGCAATTTTCCTTCTTCCCTCAGCGTATTAACTACTGTTGAAGCTCCCATTTCTTCAGCAGGTACGCCGATAAATTTAATTTTTCCGCAAAGTTCATCTAAAACTCCGGATTTTTTAAAGCCAGCTGCCGCCGCCAACAATACTCCTTGCTGCACATGGTGCCCGCATTGATGAGCCGCTCCTGTATCCGGATCAGCATGTGGTGCTTGTCTGCAAATAATTGCATCTAATTCCCCCATGAAAGCGACCACAGGCCCCTCCTTGCCACTGCTTAAAACTGCTTCCATTCCGGTTACGGCAAGACCGGCTCTTGGCTGTAAGCCCAAAGATTGAAAAAATTGTTCCATCTTTTCAGCTGTTCGATGTTCCTCAAAACCTAGCTCCGGATGCTGTTCAATGTCTGATACGTAGCGCTTTACATCCTCTGAATAACTGTCAATGGTTTCAAACAATAATTGTTTTAATTTTTCATTATTCACAACATTCATCTCCTTCCCTCCATTTGATGGAATAATATTTCTCCATGCGGTCGAGGTACTCCTGTTTCGTCATGGACGGCGTGTGAGCCTCAATTACCTTCCTTGCAATTTCGGCATTATTATTCAGCAAGTCGATAATTGTAGCCGCAAATGCCTTTGCGGGCAATATCACTGCGCTGTTAAAGTCAACCACCTTAAAGTCTACACCATGCCCGGTTCCTTCCACACCGCCTGCTTGGGGGTAAAGAACCGGCATTAGCTGTGAAACATCTCCAAGGTCAGAACAAGCAAGCTGCTGCTCCTGTAATTTTATATATTCTCCCGGCATTAACATAGCAGAGTTTTTAATATAAAGGTCAGACATAATATCATCTGTTTGCATAGGAAACATTCCCGGTGTTACCTCCACATCGAATTCCGCTCCCAAGGCATCCGCTCCTGCTTTCAAGGCTTTTAAAACTTGATGCATTAAATTTTCCATCGCCGGAAGATTGTTGGATTTCACGAAACACTCCACTCGTGCATAGTCAGTAATGCTGTTGGGGTTCGCACCTCCTTCGGCAATAACGCAGTGTATACGGGAGTGATCCTTCTCATTAAATCTCTCGCGAAGCATGTGTACTAGGTTAACACCGGTTATAGCAGCATATAATGCGTTGATTCCGTTAAATGCTTCTGAAGCCGAATGTGCTTGTTTGCCGCGATAGTGAGCCGTTATGCCAATCATTCCTAGATTACGTACAATTCTAAGAGTTAAAGGATTAGGAGCATGACTCCAGCAATGCATCTGCATTGCCATATCTACATCGTCGAAAACTCCTTCAAGAATCATTTCGGCTTTACCCGTAGGCATATGAATTTTACCTTCTTTTTTGAAGGATAATGCATCAAATATTCCTGACTCTTCAGCAGGTGTGCCAAGGAATTTAACTCTGCCGGTTAAATTCTTCATTGCACCGGATTTAACAAGGCCGGATGCTACAGCCAGCATCACCGCCTGCTGTACATGATGCCCACACTGATGGGCAGCTCCGGTTTCCTGGTCGATG
>DOON01000148.1:14455-14798 GCA_003514865.1 Clostridiales bacterium | reverse complement strand
GCTATTCCCCCCCGAGGGGAAAGGCCTAATTTCTTTAAAAATATCTGCATCTGCTGAGAGGTGCGAAATTCTTCAAAGCCAAGTTCAGGGTGTGCTTCAATATCCTTAATATATTCTTCTATCGATCCAGCATGGTAATCAATAGCATCAAAAACTTCTTTTTTCAAGTTCTGTATACTCATAATCCATCCATCCTTTCCTTCGGTAAAGGAACAATCCATCCATATTTCATGGATAGCATGTTACCTTCGAAAACTATATGTTTTATTGATTTTTTTTAAATAGCGCCTGTCATCTTAAGGATGACGTCTGCAATGGCAGCGGAACAAATGAAAGAACCGGT
>DOON01000148.1:416-14373 GCA_003514865.1 Clostridiales bacterium | reverse complement strand
AACCCAAGACAAGCCGTCACCGGAGTAGCAAGTGCCAAAAAATGAACCTTGTTTAGTGCAATGGTAATAGCCTCTGCACCGGGAATAAATCCAGGGATAGTAAAAATACCTGCTAAGAGTACGCAATAAGCAATAGCAGGAAGACTCCATGGAATTAGCATCTTCATAACGAGACCTGCCATTACCATTACAATGATAATGATAATACCGGGGATAGCCTCCACTGCAGGACCAAAGTCAATGGTTCCGGCTGCTCTGCTTACTAAGGTAGTATGTCCTATAAGTGATATAATTGCCATGATAATAGCAATGCCAAATTGATAGCATAACACTTTCCATTTTTCGTTATTTGTAGCGGTTGTATGGTTACTCATTTTGAACTCTCCTTTCTAACTTCAGNNTAAAGCCATCTTGTAAGTGGTAGCCCAAATGCCAATGTTACCCACACTGTATCAAAACCTGTCAACATGCTGCTGGAAGCAGAAAAGGCAAGAATAATCTGCTCCTTTTCAGGGAAAAGATTAATCAATGAAGCTGCCGCTGCTGCTGTATAGCTGGTACTTCCAATTCCTGTAGCCATCGCCAATGCCTCTACACTGAATATATTCCAAGAGGCAACAAAGGACGTAAGAATTGCCATAATTATAGCGCCAAACAGCCCTCCATAAAGATAACAAGTAGCGACACCACGACCCTCTTCGGAATTAAGTCCGTATATTTCTGTGATCAAAGCGAAATTGGTTTCTTTGCTGATAGAATGACCTCCGCCAACCACTTCTCGTTTAAGCCCCATCGCAACACCGATAGGAACAGCCAACAAAGCTGTACCAATATTGCCAAATTCCTGAAATACCAACGCCCAACCTGCCTTAATAACAGTATAAAAATTTGCCCCGGCTGATGAACCTCCCTTTACTAACAGCAANNTGATCATCTTCCTTTAAAACAGGTAATTTGAGCTTAGTTGCCATGTACCCTGCCAAGAGCCCCAATAAAATAGCAAAAATCATGGGCATGAAAAGTATTGTTCCAATAGGTGTGACAATTGCATGCGTACCGATAAGCTCCGACACAATAATGACGGCGATTATGATTAACTGAGTCTTCCAATTTAGCATTGCTCTTTTAACTGCTTCCATAACTATTCCTCCATAAATTTGTTGTTTATATTTAATAATATTAAAGCAAAAATCATGCCATATTTTTAACAAAGCGACACTCAATATATATCATTTGAATTGCAACTTATTTTTAATTTGTGTTTATTTTTTTGCTTATTATTATCCCAAGCAAAGATTATTTTCGTTGAATAATTTCATCATGTGTTGAATTTAATCAACGTATATTTTTATCTTTAATAATCATACTGTGAATTGAATATTGTTTGCGATTATAGAAAGCATGAAACAAAATGGCAATTTACCGCCAACAAATCAGCTATAAATTGCCATTTTTTATCTAATTAATGATTGTTGTGCCGGTAAGCCCTTTAATACCATCCGCTGCTTTCGATAAAGATGTTATTAATGCTTTACCATTAGGATTGCTTTTTACAAACTCTATTGCCGCTTTTATCTTTGGAAGCATGGAACCCGGAGCAAAATGACCTTCGTCACAGTAATGTATTGCTTGATCTGAAGTTATGGTATTCAACCACTCTTCATTACTTTTCCCAAAATTTATCGCTGCTTTTTCTACTGCTGTCAATATTATGAGAAACTCAGCATTAAGAATTTCAGCCACTTTACTTGACGCAAAATCCTTATCAATAACACAGTCAATTCCATTATACCTTTCTTCTTCAAGATATACAGGAACTCCTCCTCCACCTGCTAAAATAACGACCTTGTCATTATCTACCAAGCATTTTATTATGTCTTTTTCTACAAAATCAATTGGAGTTGGACTAGCAACAACCTTCCTATATCCTCTGCCTGAATCCTCTACATATATATCGCCCGTACTCTTTTGCAAAATTTCCATCTCTTCCTTAGTAACAAAATTTCCTATAGGTTTTGACGGATTTTTAAATGCCATGTCATTTTTGTCAACAATACTTTGAGTCACAATTGTCACTACATCCTTATTTATCTTTCGTTTCATAAGTTCATTTTTAATTGACTGCTGCAAATGATAACCAATGTATCCCTGACTCATTGCTCCACATTCAGGAAATGGCATATCTCCATTAAAAACACTGTTAATCAACCCAACCTGAGGACCATTCCCATGAGATATAATAACCTGATTGCCTTCCTCTATTAGGTCAACAATAGAAACTGCCGTACTCTGAACTGCAAGCCTTTGCTCCTCCGGTGTATTACCTAAAGCATTTCCTCCTAATGCAATAACAATTTTTGATTTCATATTTTGATATATCTCCTCAATTTAAAATATATTGTCGCAATTAATGATGTTTAATCCTATAAAGATTCCGTATAATAAATACTTTCCGGATGTATGACCATAGCATTTGATTTCATGTATCGCGTCTTTTATTCCTAAAAAATTTTGATTTCTAACAGCTTCTCCCAATTTCACAAGACTGTACGAGTAATGATTGTTAAAGGCATAGAAGTAAAATGCATTGCTGACCGAAGTTGTATTTCTTTTCTTTAGTCCCAGTTGGATTGCATTTTTAAATATATTGTATTTATTATAAAATGCGTCGAAAGTCCATAGTAACCCAATCAGCAAATCGTCAAAAGCAGGAGTTAGCCCTTCTCCCATGCCTATAAGCTGTGCAATGTATTCTTCTGTTTTCTCTTGATTTTTGTCTCTCTTATAACATAAAAGCATAGAAAGAACATCATAAATTATACATTTTTCTTCTTCAAATTTTAGACATTCTTCAATACAATAAATTAAATTATAAATAAGCTCAGAGGATACATTTGATATCCTTTCCTGCTTACAAGGTGTTACTTGACTGTTTGACGTGCTTAACAACAGTCTAAGTTTATTAGATCTATTAAAAGCTTCTAATATTTCTTTATACTCACCTTCTGACAATACAACAGAAAATGGCGAAAAATTACTTGTATTGCAAGTTAAATATAATACATGCTCTTGATGTTTAATATAAAACCCATTATTAAATATAAGATGTCTATCAAACTGCAATTCATTGTTAAACAGTTTGCAGTTATCTGTGCTAACAATCAATGGATATATTTCTTTAACATTATTAAGCATGATTAAAAATTAAAGTTCCTCTCCTAAAAAGTGCTGCCGGCTTTTCAGCGTTAGCGAGTATTTTTTCAGGACTATCGCTGTGGAATACCGTAAAATCAGCATAACAACCTAATTCTGTACCATAATTTTTTAGTTTCATTATTTTTGCGGCTCTATAGGTACACATATTAAATAATTCGTCATAATCAATCTTATTGGAAAAGTGACATGCATATGCCGTAATTAAACCGTTCATAATCATATCTGATGAACCTAACGGATTAAAAGGATCTCTTATGTTATCGGGACCAAATGATACATTTACTCCCTTATTAAGCAACGGTTTTGCCAAAGTTACCCCTCTTCTTATGTTATGTTTGTCACTTCTGCCATTGCAATACAAATTATTGGGCGCTAAAGCCACTACATTAATATTTTCTTCATGCATTAAGCCCATGATTTGTTCAGCATCCTCCGGAAGAGCGGAGCTTAGGCCGCAAACGTGGCTTGCGGTTACCAGTCCCTCAAAATTAAAATATTTTTTGCACTGACATAAATCTACAATACCAAGCTCCTTAGGATACTTTTTTCCGTCGCTGCAAATACGATATATTGAATAATCTCTATCAATATCGTAGTCCACATGGACGTCTATATCACAGCCGAACTTGCTTGCAAGCTCAAACATTTTAATGCTATGCTCATTAAAATCTTTAGCAACACTGAGATGCCCGCCCATTACATCTGCTCCCAAAAACATTGCTGACTCTAAAAGTGCATATGTACCGGGAGATTCAGTTATACCTTCTTGAGGAAATGCGACAATTTCAATTTTTATCAGGTCTTTAAATTCCTCTCTCAAATCCAACAATGCGGTTATGCCCTTTAATCCTATTACCGGATCCACATCTACGTGAGTACGTAAAAAGAGTATCCCATTGCTTACAGACTCTAATATTGTTTGCCTGGCTCTTTCTTTTATATTTTCTACTGTCATATTTTTTTTATATTCAAAAAGCCTCTTCCGCGCTTCACTTATAGTACCGGTTTCATTGATCACGTATTTGCTGAGATTTGATTTATCTAAATGAGTATGAATATTAATTAAGGCCGGAGTTAACAAGCCTCCTTTGAAATCATATTTTTCATCTGCATCATCAATAGAAATCGTGCTTGCAATGTCTACTATTTTGCCGTTATCCACTAAAATATCCTGAGTGCAGCCTCCATTTAATGTCTTGATATTTTTTATTAAAATCTTACTCATTATTTTTCTCCTCAAAATATAGTAATTAACATATCACTGTTCTCTATCTTTCTGAAAACAGAATCCCTCCTCGTGCTACATTTTCACGTTTATTCTCTAATATTCTAATATTCACAGTTTCTTTATCAACATTCCATACTTGTGAGACCACATATGTAATCCCTTCAACAAGCTTCTTTTTTTCGTCTGTACTTCTTCCCTCAAATGTTTCAATAAAAATATTTGGCATCATTTTCTCCTATTCATATTTTTCGACATATTTTTCTAATGCATCCGTAAAAACATCCATAGGTGCTCTTAAACAACCTGCACCTATTTGACCCACTCCCGCATCCTTGTGCGCCACTCCANNCTCTGAATTCCAATGCCGGAATTGTAAACTCACTGTTTTCCTTTGTAGAAATTTCGTACATTTCTAAATTTCCCTGAATTGCCTCTTTTGTTGTCCCCCCAACAAACTGAACCACCGACGGAGAAGCCGCTGCAGAAAAGCCACCAAACCCTAAGGTTTCGGTTATAGTGCTGTCACCTATATCCGGGTTTGCATCCTTTTCAGAATACCCGGGAAAATACAATGCATTTACAGGAGGGGCCGGCGAAACAAACCACTCGTCAGGCAAGCTGCTGATTTTAATTCCAAAATCTGTACCGTTCCTAGCCATTGCGGTAACTACTGTGCTATGCTCTATTCCCGCGGCCGCATCTGCCATAGCCTTTAATGCGGGCATGGCTATGTTCAAAAATGTATAGTCATTACCTGCGATAAATTTAAGCACTTCTACGGCTTCCTCCTTGCTCTGAGCAGTAGCAAAAATATCTGCAGCTATACGATTTACGAACAATGATGAGGATGCCTTGTAGCGATTGTGCAAATCATCTCCCATTTGAAGCGCTTCACCCATAATTGGTTTTATTCTCATTTCTCCAAGGTTTCTAATAGCCCTTTGAAGTGCAGGTCCTAAAACATTGCTCATCCACTTCATACGTTCCGTGACTTCGGCTCCAAGCCCGCCATAACGCAGAACCTTGCCTCTTCCCTCGTTCAGGTTGCAATATGCATAATTGCTATGAGTTTTTTTATATATGACAAATACAGGCATACTGGCACTGGTAACACCTGCCATAGGCCCTACAGCACTATGATTATGGCATGAATCAAACTTAAATTCTCCGGAAGCAGCCAATTCATAGGCTTCATCTACCGTTTCAGCAAAGCCTTCAATAATCAATGCACCGGCAATCGCACCTTTCATTGGCCCGCACATACGCTGCCACTCTATGGGGGGGCCTGCGTGCAGAATCGTTTTTTCCGTCATTCCCGGAATTACTTCAATTGCGGGTCTGACATCTATCCATACCGGGTCGGCCTTAATCATTTCCTGCACAGCTTTTTCGTTAGCCGATTTTATTGTATCGCTATTCATTTAATGTTCCTCCTTTAGTCAATAACAGTCCGTATTTTATCATGCTATCATTTGAACCGAATACAGAAATATTATGCATGGCAAGCTTTTCTATTTGATTAGAATACCCCTGTGGATCCTGCTTNNTCATCATAGCCTTTTTCTCTGCGAAGTTCCCTATTTCTCAAGATATACGGCAATGCAGCTCCTACCGGGTCTTCATTGCTTCCGTATCCCAAAACAAAGTCCAGTATAATTACGCAAGCTTCCTTCCCATGTGCCAGTTTTTCAATTAATTCATTTCTCAATGATGGATTAATCATCGGATGTGCTCTTCCCGACGTCAACTTATCCTCTCCCAAATCAATTATAAAGCTGCCGTTTAGATTAAAAACATCCTCCGCTTTGTCAATTCCGTGAAATGAAATATTTGATGAAACTTTCAGATTACACCTCTTTGAAAGAATATTTAATGCCTCGTAAGCAAGAGTTCCTCCCGTGTAAAGTCCGCACAAACTATCATAATTTTTATCTTGATTAAAAATCTTGTTCTCTTCTTTATATTCTTTATTGATGCAGCATCTTAAAATCTGCTCAACTCCGTCTTTGAGAGAATCAGAATATATAACCCTATCATTGCTCACAACCTTCGATAAATCCATACCTACCATAATTATTACTGAAGTCTTGCCGCTTTTTTGCAATGCATCTTCAATCCTGATCAAGATATCCTCTTCAGCTGGTTTTGACACAATAACAATATATTCCGTTTGTTTATCAGTAGATAATATTTCAATTCCCTTCAATGTAGAAACAGCTCCTATGACAGGATTTAAGTCTCTACCTCCGGTTCCTATTGCATGGCTGATTCCCACATTGTTTAAATCCAAAAGAGAAACAACCTCCTGTATACCTGTACCTGATGCGCCTATAATCCCAACATTGCCTGAATAAACCTTGTTTCCAAAGCCTAATCCTATGCCCGAAATAATTGAAGTACCGCAATCCGGCCCCATTACAATGAGGCCTTTTTCATTTGCTCTTTGCTTTAAATCAAGTTCCTCCTTCAATGTTACGTTATCACTGAACAGCATTGGATTAATATTTTCATCTATTACTTTATGCGCCACCTCTGCCGCATATTTGCCGGGAACTGATATCAGAGCTATATTTATGTCCTCCAATACACTCTTAGCACTTTTTATAGTTCTTACAGATAAGTTGACATCATCATTTTTTAAAATTCGGTGCCTTCCCTCCAAATCATCCTTAGCATAAATTTCACCGTTCTCCAGTGCCTGTTCTGTGTCTGCATCAATTACAATTACTATATCATCCGGCGATGCTGACTCTGCCTCTTCCGTCAGAAGCCCCACCGCCTTTATAATATCTAAGTTATTCGTTGTTGCCATCATTGCAGAGCATTCGTTTATACCGTCCAACTTTTTAATATTCTGAGATAGCAACATAAGCTTTACGGAATCTTGATACATGTTTTTATAAATTAACGTTTTAAGCATTTAGCCTTCCCTCCTTAGCTTCTTCAAAAATTCGGAGGCTTTATCACTTATTGGCTGTGGAGGTGCCCACTGCATATTCACCACCTGGCAATTTTGCTTCACCAGCTCTTCATAAAAAAATTCCAACCCTATATTTACCACTCTTATCTCTTCTAATATTTTCATTTTACTATCCCAATTATAAATTTAACTTTCTCATAACTCTTTGCCCTCTTCCGGGCGCAGCGCTTACCACATCATTTTCCACTATAAGCTCTCCTCGTGAAAAAGTCATTTCAACCTTTCCATGCAGCTCCATACCCTCATAAGGCGACCAGTCTGTTGAATTGTTCAGCTCCTTATTTCTGAGTAACTTTTGATGCCTTGGATTAAAAACTACTAAATCAGCATCGCTGCCAACCTGTATAATTCCCTTTTGAGGAAAACACCCGAAAATTTTAGCTGCATTTGTACTCGTTAATTCAGCCATTTTTTCTATGGATATTCTTCCTTTTACCACACCTTCTGTATACAATACATTAAGCCTTGCATCTATGCCGGGAAGTCCATTAGGTATATTTCGGAAGTCATCCTTGTTATTTTCCTTTGTAATGTGAGAAAAACCGCAGTGATCACTTGTAACAATAGACAGGGCATTATTGTTTAAAGCCTTCCAGAGCTCATCCCTATCCTTATCACTCCTTAGCGGCGGGCTGCACAAATACTTATAACCATCTTCCTGCAAATATTTGTCATCGTTTAAAACTAAATAATGAACACAAGTCTCCGCGTATATAGATTGCCCTGCTTCTCTCGCCTTTTTAACCATGGCTGCGCCCTTGCCGGTTGTAACATGAAAAATAAATAAATGTCCCTCTGCCGTTTCATTCATCTGAATAACTCTGTTAATGGCCTCTTCTTCAATATATGGAGGTTTATATTTTGGAAAATAAGCATAGCCGATCTCGTTCGCCGCTTCAGCTACCTTTTCATTGTAAAGAATCATTGNNAGCTTCTAAAAGCAGTCCATCCGACGCCATGCGATTTTGCTTGCTGTATGTCATATAAAACTTAAATGACGGCAGACCTTCATTTTCTAAATCCCTCATCGGACTAAGTGTAATGGGCTCAGATAAAGTAGGACAATTATGAAAGGAGTAATCTATAATTGATTCTTTTTTTATCTGTGCATCTTTTTTTACAGCAGTTTTGTAGATGTTATCATTTTGATCCCATTGAATGGCAAAATCCATAAACATTGTAACACCTGACCTAGCTGCAGCAACACTTGCCGTGTAAAAATCATCCGTAGCATTACCGTATTTATTTGGATGACCTATATGAACATGAGAGTCTATTAATCCCGGCAATATATAATTGCCTTCAACATCAAAATTAACAGCCGATTCATCCCATATATAATTTCCAATGGCTTGTATCAAGCCATCGGAAATTAAGATATCTCCTTTTATCACTCCTGAAGATGTTACAATTGAACCATTTTTAAGTAAATATTTCATATTATTCACCCACGCAATCTAAAATAGTTTCAATAACAAAGGGTATGTCTTTCTTATGCAAATCGCTGTGACATATAATCCGAACAGCAAACGGCTCAANNCAATCACTTTGACTAATATTCCTTTATCCTTCATATTCTCTGCAAACTTTTCCGCCTTCATATTAAACGAAGATGTGTCTATTCTGATAATATTAGTTTCAGCATTGTTGAAAACAATGTTCTTTCCTCTTTCAGCCGACCTCACTCCGGATATTATATCCTTTGCTTTTTCATGGTCCTGCTCCAGGTGTTTCTGCCAGTCCTTAAGAGCCTCTATGCCGCAGACTGCAATAACACCGCCCTGTCTCCATCCTCCGCCCAGCATCTGACGTACTTTTTTTGCCTTGTTTATAAATTCTCTGCTGCCTGCCAGCAATGAGCCTATAGGACACGACAATCCCTTGGACAGGCAAAGAGCAACCGCATCGATTCCCTCTACCATTTGCTTAGGTTCTACGCCGGATGAAACACAGGAATTAAGAATTCTTGCTCCGTCCATATAAGTTTTCACGCCATATTTTTTTGCAATCTCCACTACATCCTGAATATGTTTCGGATCCAATACCAAACCGTCATTCAGGTTAAAAGAGCTCTCCAGGCAAATGAGGGTAGTCGGTGCACTTTGTATGCTGTCACTGATAAGATTTTTTTCCAGCTCCTCCATGCAATATTGCCCATGTTCAGTCTTTATTGCACGGACCTGCACCCCTGAAATCTGCGCCAGTCCGCTTCTTTCTAAATTATATATATGAGATTTGTCATGTGCTATAATCTGGTCGCATCTTTCAGTCATTGCAAAAACAGCAATTTGATTGCTCATTGTACCGGAAGCGGTGAAAATGCAATCCTCCTTGCCGAATAATTCTGCACCTAATCTCTCCAATTCATTTACAGTCGGGTCGTCTCCCATTACAACATCACCAACAGCAGCATTCATCATAGCATTGTACATTTCAGGGGTAGGATGTGTTACCGTATCGCTTCTTAAATCTAACATTTTCATTCTTTCTGCTGTCATGGAACTATCCTCTTTTGTTAAACCAAATCGGTTCTTTGTTTAATACCATGGTCATTAATGCTGCACGTACTAAAACCCCGTTATACGTTTGATCAAAATATGCGGCACCAGAATAATCATCCACATCCTCCGCCAATTCCAATACCCTTGGCAAATGATGAAGCACAAACTTGATTTTTTCCGAATTTTCAAGCATTTCTCTTGTCAGGCAATACAATCCGTTAATTTTTTCAAACGCAGCCGGATCATCAAATCTTTCCTTTTGAATCCTGCACATGTAAACAACATCCGCATCATCAACTACACTCTTTAAATCTTCGTATTCTGTATACTTAACATTATTCTCTTTTAATATGTCAAGAATCCACTGCTGCACTTCAAATCCTGAAGGCCTTACTAATTTTAAATGTATACCGTCAAATTTTGATAATGCTAATATTAATGAATTGCTGGAGCGAGTATGTTTTAAGTCTCCACATAAAACAACTGTAATGTTATCCAGCCTGCCAACCTTTTTTCTTATGGTAAGAAGGTCCAGCAAGGTCTGTGTAGGATGCTCGTTGGAGCCATCGCCTGCATTTATTATCGGAACCTTTGAATATGAGTCTGCGTTTGCTGCAGCACCTGCTTCAAAATGCCTCAAAGCAATAACGTCACAGTAATTATGATCAGTACGGATGGTATCCTGCAGAGTTTCTCCCTTCCATACAGAAGAGTTTGTTTGCGCGTCTGCCATTGAAATTACAGAACCGCCTAAAGCAAGCATAGCACTTTCGAATGATAATCGAGTACGGGTTGATGGTTCATAGAAAAATGTACATAATTTCTTTCCAGCTAAAGGCCTCTCGTCGAACTTACCTTCAACTATAGGCTCTAAAGCCTCTGCTAAATCCAATACATACTCAATATTTTCTCTCGTTAAGTTTTTAATACCTGTAATGCTTCTAAATTTTACCTTTCTCACTGTTATGTCCTCCTATTTTGTGTTTTTTATTTATATGTAAGGATAATAAAGCAATAAGCGTGCCATCCTTTTAACAAAGCGGCACGCTTATATATAATGCTTGACTTTACCGCTTTTACAACTTATGCAAAATTTTTATCTTGCCGTTAATNNAACTTATAATAAGATTGAAAATAGAATATTGAGTCCTTCTTTAAATAACCTACACATGGTCCAATATGTATTTGGAATAACGCCTGTTGAATTTTCTCAACTACTGCTGCGCTAAATAATTATATCCAATATGAAAAAGACAAGAAATATGCCTGAAATAACCCACAGGGTAGGTGAAATTTTCTTAGCCTTTCCACTTGCAATTTGTCCGAAAGTATAGCTGAGCAAGCCAAATAGCATTCCGTAGAAAATATTGTACACAAATGTCATCATTGCAACAGTAAAGAATACGGGCATCGCAACTGTAAAATCATCCAGCTGCAAGCGGCGCAATGGTTCAATCATAAAAATGCCAACCATTACAAGAGCGGGTGCTGTGGCAACAGAAGGAATCATCAAAAATAGGGGAGCAAAAATCAATGTAAGCAAAAATAAAACTCCGCACGTAATTGCCGTTAAGCCTGTTCGTCCTCCTTGTGCAATACCGGCAGAACTTTCTGCACAATAAATAGTAACAGTACTTGTTCCAAGCAACGCACCAATTGCAGCACCTCCGGCAGATACCATCATTGCTCTGTCAGCATTTAGTAAATCCCCATTTTCGTCCACAAGCTCGGCCCTGATAGCAACCCCAACAAGACCACCGATACTATTAAACATATCATTCAGCAAAAAGCTTAAAATTGAGAACACTACTCCAATAACCACAACGGGAGGACCTGAAAACATACCATTGAACGATAGCTGCATAAATGTAGGTCTAAGTGCTTCTATTGGATTATCAAATGAAATTAATGATGAAGGCATCGAAGTAAACATCATTCCTGTCTCAGGATTACGAACAAATAATCCTAAAGCCGTAGTAATTAGTACCCCCCACAAAATTCCGCCTTTTACATTCTTTATAACAAGAAATGCAGTTACTACAATTCCAACCAACGTAAGTAAAGCTCCAGATTGTTTTAAATCTCCAAGTGTAAGCAGCGTATCAGGAGAATGTGCAATGATTCCGGACTGGAATAACGCCGTAAAGGTAATAAAAAATCCAATTCCGGCTCCAAGAGACTGTTTGATGCATTCAGGAATCGCATCAACTACAATTTTTTGAATATTAAATAATGCCAAAATTACAAAACTAACTCCCGAGATAAATACAACAGCTAATCCGTTTTGCCAGGACATCCCCAATGAATTAACCATATAAAAAGAAAAATAAGCGTTCAGCCCCATGGAAGGAGCAAGGGCAAAAGGCAGATTGCCCCACAGACCCAACCAGATACAGCCTATAGCTGCGCTCAATGCCGTAGCCCAAAACAATGCACGGGGATCCATTCCTGAAGCAGAAAGAATTGCCGGGTTTACCGCCACTATATATACACATGTAAAAAAGGTTGTAAGCCCTGCTAATATTTCTGTTTTTACATCAGTGCCTTTTTCTTTTAGTTTGAAAGTGTTTTCTAGTTTAGTTATAGTAGTATTATTCATAATTTGACACCATATTTCCCTTTCTATAATTATATTTTGCGTAGTTTATTACTCTTCCCACAGTCCTTCTATTTGTTTACTGGTTAAAATCCATCCGAAAAAAGTCCTTATGATACTTAAAGCTGATGAATGTTCCTCTTCTGTATGTGCATCCGCACAATCAGAAAGAACAGCAATATTATATCCATTGAGATATCCTGTGCGGGCGGTAGTTTCCACACACACTCCCGTAGTAAATCCCGTAATTAACAAAGATTTAATATTAGCAGCTTTCAACTGCAAGTCCAGAGTAGTATCCTTGAAGGAACAATAGTTATACTTTGTAATAATCGGTTCTGATTCAAGTGGTTTAAGCATTGTTTCATGCCATTGGCTTCCGAACGTCTCCGGAATATCATACCAAACCTCTCCATTTTCATCTAACAGGCGATTTTTTTGACTGGCATACATCTTTTCTTTAATAAGCTCTTGACGTATCCAGAAAATTTTAACTCCGTTTTCTCTGCAATATGAAATGAATGCATTCAGATTTGGAACAGCTTTTTCAATCCTTGAAACATCAACGCCTAATATCTGCGCTAACTTTCCTTTGGCAGAGCAAAAATCCACCTGTGCATCAACTATAATTAATGCTGTCTCCTCCTTATTAAATATTCCTTGAAGCTTACTGAATTCTTTCATACTTACCCTCCTAAAAATGTTTATTATATATATCCTCTAAAAAATTTACATCTTAAAATTAATTTAGTTTATCGTTTGCCCATCTGTAACCTTTTCACTCAATAGCTTTAGTTTTAGAAGTCCTGCAATAACCAAAGTTTCATAGCAAAAATCATTGAAAAAACATTATAATGCCTATAAGTGTTTTTAATGATTTAGTGCCAATTAATTCACCAACAATTACTAACACCGTTGCTATGCCGTAAACCTTCCAATTCATTGCAGCACGCTTACTGCATCCATTATAAAACCCCCTTTTTATTATTTGTATGTAATATCATTAAAGCAAAAAGCGTGCCATACTTTTAACAAAGTGACACGCAATATATATTATTTAAATTGTAACTTATTTTTAATTTTTTTGTTTATTATTAGTACAAATGGAGTTCAATTTCGTTGAATAATTTCATCACATGTTGAATTTAATCAACATTTATTTTTAATCTTTTAATTTTCTTTGCAACCGTTGATTGCTCTATTCCTAAAGCCCGTCCCACCTTCCTTGTTGAGCCGTATTTTAGAAGAGCCCATGTCAATAACTTTCTTTCGTAATTATCCATTACTTCTTTCAGAGTCATATTTTCCGGTATTTCTTCAAGCGAAGATGTTGTTTCGTTATTCAATGTAGAAATCAGTTCTTCAGTAATTGTATCCGAAACAGAAGTTATAACAAGCCTCTCAATAATATGTTCAAGCTCCCTTACATTTCCCGG
>DOON01000148.1:0-227 GCA_003514865.1 Clostridiales bacterium | reverse complement strand
AAGCTCCCTTACATTTCCCGGGTAATGCCTGAACATTAACGCTATATGTCCGCTCATACTTATTTTTTTTTGAACGTTATATTCCTTATTAAACCTTTCAAGAAATATCTCTATTAATCCCGGAATATCATCTCTGCGCTGAGATAACGGCGGTATAACAATCGGTAGCACACTTAAACGGTAATAAAGATCTTCTCTGAATAATCCCGCCTTTACCGCTTCTTTCA
>DOON01000156.1:5874-11093 GCA_003514865.1 Clostridiales bacterium | reverse complement strand
TTATTTTAAATATGATTATCCGCTTCCCGGTGACGGAGAGCCGTTTTCGGTGACGACAGAGCTGTCTGAGTGCCCATGGAATGAAGACAGCAAATTAATGCTGATAGGTTTAAAAACCGGGGATATAGATTTTTCGGAAGGCCCCGATACAAATTTAGTATTCTTGCTTGATGTATCTGGCTCAATGCAGGACTACAATAAATTGCCTTTAATGCAGAAGGCCTTTAAAATGCTTACGGCGGAGCTGACAGAAAAGGATAGGGTATCATTAGTTACATACGCATCAAATGACAGGGTGGTTATTGAGGGTGTAAACGGGAATGACAGTGAGAGTATAAATGAAGCCTTGGACAGCCTTGAAGCCGGTGGAAGCACACACGGCAGCAAGGGAATAGTGACAGCATATGAGCTGGCTGAAAAATATTTTATAAATGGCGGCAATAACAGGGTAATTTTAGCAACAGACGGAGATTTAAACGTCGGTCTGACAAGCGAGAGCGAGCNNCTCTGGTGACGGTGGCAAAGGATGTTAAGCTGCAGGTGGAGTTTAATCCGGCTACTGTGAAGGGGTATAGGCTGGTAGGATATGAAAACAGGCTGCTTTCGGCAGAGGATTTCGATGATGACAGCAGGGATGCAGGTGAAATAGGAGCAGGACACAGTGTTACGGCACTTTATGAGGTAGTTTTAAATGATTCCAAGATGGATATACCATCTGCTGATTTGAAATATCAATCAAGTGAAAATATAAACAAGGATAATGCCGGCGAGCTGCTTACGATAAAAATAAGATATAAAAATCCGGACAGCGATACAAGCGAGATTATGTCGAGAGTAGTTAGTAAGAATGACTACAGGGAAGAGATGACAGGCAATCTCAGTCTTGCTGCTGCAGTGGCTGAATTCGGCATGATTTTGAGAGAGAGCAAGTATGTCGGAAATATTGATTACAATAATGTTTTAGAGCTGCTGGATGAAAGAACAGTGAATGGTGATAAATACAGGGTTGAACTTGTTCAATTGGTTAGAAAGGCGGCGGAGATTTATACTGATTGATGACGGGTATCCGATGCAGGGTAGAAACGCCGCCAGCACTCAGCAAAAATTTTGTTTTGTTAATGGATATTTTTAATGAAATGTGTTAAAATTATCTGTCAAATAAAATTAGAATGATATAATTATTATGGGCATAGAATATTTTGCGTATAGCAAATGACAGTAGGAGGATGTAATGATTGAAATATTTAAAGCGGCCCTGCTTGGGATTGTTGAGGGGGTAACGGAGTGGCTGCCTATCAGCAGCACGGGACACATGATTCTGTTTGAGGAGCTTATAAGCCTGGGAGCATCCGATGCTTTTCAGGAGATGTTTCGTGTTGTTATACAGCTTGGAGCTATAATGGCTGTGGTACTTCTGTATTTTCACAAGCTGAATCCTTTTTCTGCAGACAAAACATCGAAGCAGAAAAAAGATACCATGGAAATATGGTTCAAGGNNCATCACGTTCAGGCTCAACCATTTTGGGGGCTATAATTTTAGGAACATCTAGGCAAATAGCTGCAGAATATTCATTTTTCCTTTCGATTCCTGTAATGTTTGGTGCAAGTGCTCTTAAGCTTGTCAAGTTCGGATTTGATTTTACGGGAATGGAGCTGGCGATTTTATTTACCGGTATGATAGTTGCATTTGTAGTATCTCTGGTTGCCATAAGATTTCTGCTTAAGTATATCAAGAATAATGATTTCAAGGCCTTCGGCTGGTATCGTATCGTGCTGGGGATATTGGTGGTAATCAAGAGCTTTATATTTAAGTAATACCGGGGGTATTTATGTCTAAGCAGTTGAAGGCGGATTTAATGCTGCTGTTCGTTACGGTGGCATGGGGTGCTTCTTACTATCTGACTGATTTGAGTCTTAAGGATATGGGATCATTCACTTTAAATGCAAACAGATTTCTCATTGCATTCATCGTTGCGGTTGTTCTGACATTTCCAAAAATCAAAAATGTTTCGAAAGAAACTCTGAAATACAGTGTAATCCTTGGAATTGCACTGTTATTTGTATACATAGGAGCAAATTTAGGTGTTCAGTACACGACTTTGTCAAACACGAGCTTTCTGTGCGGGTTGTCAGTTGTTTTTACACCGTTATTATCCTGTATAATTTACAGGAAGGCTCCGGGAAAGAAGCTTGCATTCGTTATATTTCTCAGCACTGCCGGAATTGCGCTGCTTACAATGAAGGATGATTTTTCTGTAAACCATGATAATTTGATTGGAGATTTATTTTCTATAATGTGTGCCTTTGCCTATGCAATAGACCTCATTATTACAGAAAGGGCGGTGGCTAAGGAGGAAGTGAATCCCTTCCAGCTGGGAGTTTTTCAGCTGGGTGTAACAGGGGTACTGAACCTGCTGCTGGCGTTTATTTTTGAAAAGCCGCATTTGCCTTCCGAGCCAAGCATATGGTTTTCGGTGTTGTTTTTATCAATATTGTGTACAGGAGTTGCTTTTATAGTGCAAGCCATAGCTCAGCAATATACCACAGCATCGCATGTGGGGGTAATTTTTTCTCTCGAGACACTGTTTGCAGGCACGGTTGCATATATATTTGCTAAAGAAGTTCTTACAGCCAAGTCATATTTCGGAGCAGTGCTGATGGTTATAAGTATTTTCGTAATGGAAGTCGACTTTAAGGAACTGATNNCAATTGCTCCGCGTAGTCTTGCGATATTTTTATAAAAACCGTCTATTTCATCCTTCTCTCCGCTGAACTGCACCCTTCTGACGACCTTATCCCATGTATCGTGCAGCTTTATGGCATTGCTTTCCGCACGGATCCAGTCTCCATTGTCTATGTCATTGATCACCAGCTTTATTGCTTCGGGAATGTTGTCATTACTTGTCAATGGCTTTTTTAACACACTGTTGCTCAGCATGATTAAAATAAATAAAGCAATTGAAACAATGGGGATTGATATAACTAAAAATCTTCTCATATACACTCCTTAGTAAGGACCCTTGAAATCTCCGATATCGGTGATTTTTTTTATATGGTCCTCATATTTATCTACATAGAAAGAGCCGGCTGGATTAAGAGTGGCGAGAAACACCTCTGAGATATCCTTTATTCCCTGAGCCTTAAGCTGTTTCATCAGCCACTTTGTATCCTTGTTAAGCTGCCGGAGGTTTTCCTCGATGAGTATGCCGTCATAAATAAGCTCTGTGCTTATTCCTGATGGTTTCTTGCTTATTTTCATATCCTTAGCTGTCAATGGCTCATATTCAGGCTTTCTCAGCACGGACAGCTGCCCGTTTGACTCAAGTATTGCAAAGTCAACCTGAGACAAATCGAATATGTCCTTGTTTCTGAGAAGTTCCATTACGTCAGAAACCGTGAACCGCATTTTTCGAAGTACATTTTCCATAATCTTGCCATTCATTATAATTATTGCAGGTTCGCCTTCTATATACTTTGCAGCATATCGCCATTTCAGCGTTATCCATTCCATCAGGTATCCAAGAACGGCCCATGTTAAAAGCCCCACCCAGTGAGGCCATGCACTACTCGATAAATCGATTGTTAATTCTGCAGCTATTGATCCTATGGTGATGCCAAGCACATAATCAAAGAATGCCAGCTGACTTATTTGTTGCTTTCCCAATATTTTGGCGAAAATAAGAAGCGTAAAAAAACTGATAACCCCTCTTACTGCCACGACTAAACCTTCGCTCAATTTAAAACACTCCAATTCTACAAGTTACAATTATTATTGTACAAAGAGCAAATAATATACAATGAAAGTGTCAGTTTTGACAAAGACCAATAATGTATGTTAATATTATTTGGATAAATTATAGATGAAGGAAGAATATGAATTACAAAAATATAAAGAAAGCAATATTTATAAACAGGCCAAACAGATTTATAGCAAATATAGAGGTGGATGGAGAGCTTCGTGTATGTCATGTGAAAAATACAGGCAGATGCAGAGAGCTGCTGGTACCGGGAGCTGAAATATTCGTTCAGGAATTCGAAAATTCTTCAAGGAAGACAAACTACGACCTGATATCGGTATACAAGGGAAGAAGACTAATAAACATGGATAGCCAGGCACCGAACAAAATCTTTCATGAATGGGTCAGGGAAGGAAACTTGTTTAAAGCCCCTGAGGTAATAAGGCCAGAATTTCAACATAAAAATTCAAGATTTGATTTTTATGTTGAAGCTGAAGGCAGAAAAATATTAGTTGAAGTCAAGGGGGTAACCTTGGAGGAAGAAGGAGTTGTAATGTTTCCCGACGCTCCAACGGAGAGAGGACTAAAGCATATCAATGAGCTTTCTGAAGCATTGGATGAGGGCTATGGAGCTTATGTGGTTTTCATAATACAGATGAAGGATGTTCTTTATTTCACCCCTAATTATAAAACACATAAGGAATTTGGCGATGCACTGAAGGCAGCGCGTGAAAAAGGAGTAAGCATATTGGCATTGGATTGCAGTGTAACTGAAAATTCTGTACATGCGTCGGATTATGTCGAGATAAGATTATAAGCACGATAAAAAGAAATTACTCCCTCTGAGCTATAAGCGAGAAGGAGTAACGCTATACATACTTGGATGTATCGATGGAGGAATTAACTTGAAAGGTTAATTATTTAACAAATTAATAATACCATAATATTAAACTGTTTGTCAACAAATAGTTTCTTGTTGTAATAAGTAATTCGATTTTTAACATTTTGATAAGATTTGATCTTAAAGATACATTTTAAATTTGAAGTAGATTATTTAACAGTCTTTCTTATCGTCCTGTGTATTATCATCGGTACTAATATCCCCAGAAACCTTATTTGCGTGTCTTTTAAATTGTCCAAAAGCCTCGCCTACGGATCTTCCGATTTCAGGAAGCTTAGATGGACCGAAAATTATAAGAGCGATGGCTAAAATAAGTATTAGCTCACCTGTACCAAGTCTGCCCATATTTTTACTCCTTTAAAATAAATTTATATTTCATGTACATTAATTATACTGCTGCATATATTAAAATACAATTAAAAAATAAACGAGGATTGCTCCTCGTTTTGAATGTTAAGCTAATTCTGCATTCAGCAGTTCAACCATTTTCTTTGTTACATCTCCTGTAACACCTGCACAGCGTGATTTTCTTTCAGGAGAGCCGTATTCATATCCGGATACCTCCATAAATTTACCTACAG
>DOON01000156.1:0-5775 GCA_003514865.1 Clostridiales bacterium | reverse complement strand
AGGAGCCTGTGAAGTATCCACATCGGCTGCCTGAGCCGGAGCGGCACATCCTGCAAGGAGTCCTCCAAGAGAACCTACAGCAACCACGCTGGCTGCAGTATATCCCATGCCTTTAAGAAACTCCTTTCTTGTTAGTTGTTTGTTTTCTGACATACTATCTCTCCTAATATGTGATTTTTAATATATCTGACGGGTGCTGCCGTCATGTTAATTATAATATAGTTTTAAAATAAGTTCAAGTGCTAAATGGTTATAATGTCAAAAAACATTGAAAAAGTAGCGAAAATGTTTAAAACTAATATGAAATATATTTATAATAAAAATATTTTACTCAAATTATTTTTTATATAACATTAATTGTTATACAATATACAGACATAGCTTAAAAGATAGAAAAAACAACACTGAAAACTTTAAAATTTTCAATGTTGTTTTATTTTTGTCAGTTTTTCAGAATAGTTCGTCTGCAACCCGTTCTGTGAAGTTGCAATTTACTGAGCCTGGTACATTCCGTTGCTTTCCATATATTTAAATATGGATTCGCCGTGCTGCTGCTCTTCTTTTTGTATGTGATTTAAGATGCTGCGCACTTGAGGATCTCTGAATTCAAATATAGCTGAGTTGTATGCACCGGATACATATTTTTCGGTCATAAGCATATCTGTGCACAAATCCTTGTCAGAAGTACTGTAATTAGAAGACTGATTTTTAGGAATGAAGCTTGTTGCCTGCTGTGCCTNNATTCCCTGAACCTGCGGCATTTGCTGGGATTTCATCTGCATGCTGTTTTGTTTTTGTCCCTGCTGCTGATTCTGCTGTTGTCCCTGCTGCTGTGTTCCTTGCTGAGAGCCGGAGCTTGATTGCTGCATTTGCGGCATCTGTCCCTTTAAAAGCTGATCAATGGTATTATAGTGCTGCTTCTCAGCCTGGCAGAGCTGATTAAAAAGGCTCTTAAGCTGCTGGTCCTGAGCCAGACTCTCATAGTTTGAATACTTCTCAATACAAATTTTCTCGTGGTTTTTCTGATCCTCAAGTAATGTTCTTTCTTTTGTTGTAAAGTTCATTTAAACACCTCCTGTACTATTATTTTCAAAATAAAAAAATATATCCTTAAAATTGCTAATTTTGAATAAAGCAAATTAGCTATTTGTTTGTTTTGTGAAATGAGCTATAATGTTAACAACATATTAAATTGCATAGCAGACAATATTTTAAAGCAGAAGGGAGAAGTAAATGAAATATACAATAAGCAAAGCAGTATTTGAATTAAATCCTGAAATAAAATTTGGTATTCTGATAGGGCACAATATTAAAAATTCAGATACAACAGCTGAAGACGAAGAGCGCCTGAGAAATGCTGAGGATAAAATGAGGCAGGAAATAAAGGCCGAACAGCTCAGAGATATGCACAATATTGCACTTTACAGAGATGTGATGATGAAATCCGGAATTAATCCTAACAAATATCCTCCGTCGGTAGAGGCTATGTTTAAAAGGATAATCAAGGGAGGGCAGCTTCCGGTTATAAACTCCCTTGTTGACTTGTGCAATGCGGTATCGGTTGAAAATGCCTTGTCACTTGGAGGACATGACATGAGAGATATACATGATGATCTTGAGGTCAGGTTCAGCAGAAAAGGAGATGTATTTCTGCCCTTCGGAGCACAGGAATATGAGGATGTGCCCGGGAATGAGCTTGTTTTTACAAGCGGAAATACGGTGCAGACACTGAAATGGGTGTGGAGGCAGAGCGAGCTGGGCAAGCTTACCCTTGACAGCTGCGATGTTTTTTTTCAGCTTGTTGGTTTTGAATATGGCGAGGGAACACCTCTCACAAATGCCATGAATGAAATTGAAAAATTAATAAATGAAAGATTTAAGGGAGAGTGTGTCTCATATCTTGTTGATATAAATAATCCCTCTGTCGAATTTATATAGCTCTCATACCCCGAAAATTATCAAACTTATACGAAAGTTATGGCAGACAATAATTTAGTATGGAGGGAAATATGAAAAAAAGAGCTATAATGCGGACTATTGCAGCTGTGGTTTCAATCAGTATGGTATTCACGGCAACCGCCTTTGCAACTCCGGGACATAATAAGGTCGGAAATGCTTATGGGAAATACAAACCTGTGGACAATGATTATGAAGGTGCCCTGAAGCAGCTGATTGAGAAAGAGATAGTAAAGGGATACGGTAACGGCGATTATGGTCTGAGTGGAAATGTTAAGCGCGGAGATGTGATTGTTATGATTGTCAGAATGCTAGACAAATATGGCATTATTGACAAAGAAGACTATGACTATGAAGAATTAGGCGAAAATTATCTTAAATTATTTGAAGATGTAAGCAAGGATGAGTATTTCTACGGTTCAGTGAAGGTTGCTAAAAAGCTTGGGATTGCAAAAGGTGATGGAATGTACTTCAAGCCCAACAAACCCGTTACGATACAGGAAGTCATATGGCTGGTTGAGCGTGCGGGANNACTTTGAAACAGAGCGAATAGATGACTTGAATGAAATCTATAAGGGCGAATTAAATGATTATGCCAAGAGACGTGACGTATTCTGGATGATATACTATGTGATGAGCGAGCAAAAATCAGATTTGGATAAAGAGTTTGACGATATAAAGCTTGACATTGCAGACAAGGCTCAGCTGGATTTCAAGGACAGTTGGTTTGTAAAGGTATATGATTCCTTGGTTTCCTCCAAGAATAAAGAGGAGCTCAAATATGTGAAATTTGCTCTTCCGGATAAGGGAGGAAAGCTATATTATAATTACGATGCCGACAGAAGCAGAAACTCTTTGGTGGTTGAGAGTACTAAATACTATTTTGGATACGACAAAGATAATATAGTAGAAGAAATATCCTTTGTTCCGGACAAAAACTTCGTAGGAACAGCTACAATAAAGTATACAGCATATACTGAAAATAAGTCATATGACGGGATTATTAAAATAGCTGTTAAGAACCAGAATTTAGACACATTGTCCTACAAGGTTAATGAAAACGAATATATTAACCTGGTAAAATCAGATTTTGCGGATCTCATTTCGGGAGTTAAATTTGAAATACCGGACAGTAAGGCAGGAANNAGGGAGAAGAGACAGGCAAAGGGACGGTCTATGAAAGAAAGCAGCTGAGCAGCCTTATTTTTAAGCCGTATCAGGATTTCACAGGTGAAGTCACATTGAAATATACAGGATATGAAAATTATGATACTAAAAATGAGATAGCATATTACGGTGAAATAAAAATAAAGGTTGAAGCAGTTAAGGAAATTAAAATGCTGAATCTAAATGCTGAGTATGATGATGAAGAAATAAGGATTGACTTCGTCGAGGAGCTGGAGGGGCTGGTAGGAAGAAAGTCAGGTATAGAATTTGATAATCTTAAATCTGTTAAATTCAAGCTTCCCAAAACCGGAACTTTAAAAATTAAGCTGAAAGATACCGGCAAGGCTGTAAATGTGAAAGAAAATGAAAGCTATGAACTGGACGAAACAGAATATATAAGATATGTTTTTGAAGATGATGGTATATTTGATATCGAATATACTGTGTATGAAGGAAAATCAACCGGCTATAAATCCTATGGCGGGACAATAAGGGTAACAGTAGAATAAAAAAACAGTTCCGGGTTTCCGGAACTGCTATTTTTTTATTGATTTATTATTTTCCTGCAATCTTTTCTTTTGCAAAGAATTCTTTAGTAAGCTTAATTACTACTGGGCTTAAGAATACAAGACCTACTAAGTTCGGAATTGCCATTAAACCATTCAATGTATCTGCTAAATCCCAAAGAACGTTTAGTCCACCTATTGAACCTATAACTATGAAAGGAATCCATAATACTCTGTATGCCATGTTAATTTTTGAGCCAAACAGATATTCTGCACATCTTTCACCATAGTATTCCCATCCTAATATAGTTGAGAATGCAAACAGGAAAAGACCTATTGAAACTATCCATCCGCCGTAAACAGGAATAACGCTGTTAAATGCTGCAGTTGTTAAGGATGCACCTGACAATCCTGTTTCCCATACGCCTGTAACTACGATTGCCAATGCTGTAATAGTAGCTATTACCAATGTGTCTATCCAAACTTCGAATACTCCCCATAATCCTTGACGTACAGCACTGTCAGTAGTTGCTGCAGCGTGTGCTATAGGAGCGGAACCTAATCCTGCTTCGTTTGTAAATACTCCTCTTGCAACTCCGTATCTCATTGCCAGCATAACTGTTGAGCCTGCGAATCCGCCTACTGCAGCCTGACCTGTGAAAGCACTCTTAACTATTAAAGCGATAGCTGCAGGGATATGAGCAGCGTTTAAAAGAATAATTACTACTCCACCGATAATGTAGAAAGCTGCCATGAAAGGTACGAATATTTCAGTTACCTGACCTATTCTCTTTATACCGCCAACAACTACTACAGCTGCAAATACTGCACAGAATATACCAACGCCTAATTTTGGCAAGCCGAATGTAAGATTGAGGGCTTCAGCAATTGAGTTCGCCTGAACCATGTTTCCTATACCGAATGCTGCAAGCATTCCGAAAAATGCAAATATTTGTGCTAACCATTTCATGTTTAGTCCGTTTGTAATATAGTACATTGGACCACCCATAAATCTTCCATCAGGTGTAGATTCTCTGTAGTGAACAGCCAGAACAACCTCTGCAAATTTTGTAGTCATACCAACTAATGCAGCAAACCACATCCAGAATATTGCGGNNTGTTGCAACACCGGCAATATTACCTGTTCCTACTGTAGCTGCAAGGGCTGTAGAAACCGCCTGGAATGCAGATACCTCTCCCTCACCCTTGTCACTCTTAGCAAACATCTTCATAAGAGTGTTTTTAAGTACATAACCAAGTCTTACGATTGAGAAGAAATTAGTGCGTATTGTAAAATAAATACCTGTTCCAACGATTAATATAAGTATTGGTGGTCCCCAAACAATACCGTTAATAAAACCGTTGATTTTCATGATTGTTTCCATTATTTCGCCTCCGTTAAAATTATTAATTAAAAAACGTTTTTCATACCATTGACAAAACGTTTTCTTTATTCTAGCATGCACGCCCTTAATATACAAGTAGCGTAAAATGAAAAAAAATTCATAAGTAAGGTGATTTTGAACTTGACCCATGAAATACGTTTTCATTTTGTTGATTATTTTTTACACATGCCAACATTGCAAAGATAATTCTTACAATTTGTTAACAACAGGTTAAAATAGTAACAAATAAATTTAATGCTAAATCATTTGAAAAAACAGGAAAAGGTCATTAATTGAACATAAATATTAAGTAATTGTAATTATTAATTGTCGAAAGTTGTTATAAAAAATACTATTAGCGCAAAATCTATTTGTAAATATATGCCTGCAGCAATTTGTTTAAAATTCTTGTGCGAGGGTATAATTCAATCATAATTAATTATATAAATATAGGAGGCTTACATGAAAATATATGATTTTATAGTTAAGGATGCAGAAAACAAGGATGTAGCTCTATCAGAATATAAGGGAAAGGTATTATTGGTNNGGTTAACGGAGCTACAGGCTGCGGCTTTACTCCTCAGTATGACGGCTTGCAAAAACTGTACAATAAGTATCAGCCCGATGGATTTGAAATATTGGATTTCCCCAGCAACCAGTTCCTTGAGCAGGCACCGGGGACAAACGAAGAGATTGTTGGATTCTGCAGATTGAATTTTGGAGTGGATTTCAAGCAGTTTTCAAAAATAGACGTAAACGGA
>DOON01000080.1:5575-8487 GCA_003514865.1 Clostridiales bacterium | reverse complement strand
AAAATATATGGGAAGAGAATAATAGATGTCTACAGTGTAAAAGGCCAATGTGCAAGGAAGGATGTCCTGTATCAACACCAATAAATGAAGCAATAGGGTTGCTACGGGAAAACAGGATAAAGGATGCAGGGGAATTATTACTTGTCAGGGGCATGTTCATTTTGTTTTCTTGTCCTTGTTTTATACCTTTACGTATGGGTATTATTATTTATATGCTTATTTTATATTTAATTAATTTCTAATGCATTGGTTATAAAAATTTGATATAATATGGTAAATCAACGGATTGGGTAAAACTATGAAAAAACTGACTACATTTATTATATTTTTTTTAATAATAATATTTGGAATAATATATTTTACATATGGAAAAGATTTTTTAGAGCTATTGGATGAAAAAAGGGTATATTCTGTAAAAAATACAGTTGAAACAGAAATGGACAATCTTGAAGAATATAAATTTTTCGGAGGAGGCATAATAACATATAACAATCAAAAGGTTGTTTTCCTTGATTATAGCAATAATATTAAGTGGAAAAGTGAAGATNNTGAAATTGATGGGCAAATTATAAACGTTTCACGTGAAAATGACAAAACATACATCATAATCAAAAACAGCACAGGTAAAAATTCATTGTATATTATAAATGAAAATAATGAGGTAGTTGTTGACGACAAGATGTTTTCGGATATCATAACAGGGGTGTCCATAAGTGACAAATCAGAAGGATATTCCATCATAACCTTGAGGCTTGAAGGAGGGAAGACTGTTAATTCTGTTTATTTCAACCTTATGGATGATGTTGAGTTGTGGAAAACTGAAATAGGCAATGAAATTCTGATTAAAGCCAAAATAGTAAATAACAATGTTGTTGTAATTGGAACAAAAAATATTTATTACTATAATCTCAACGGCAAACTCATGTGGAAGAACGGTATTTATAATGAAATATTGGATTATGAAATAAATAAGGAAAATCAAAAAATATATGTTCTTTATAAAAAAAGTGACGGATGCGAATTAATTTCCTACAGCTTTGAGGGAAAGGTGAAGGAATTGATGGAAACTCCGGGAAGTGCGCAGAAATTAAGGGTTTACGGCAACAAGGTTTTTGTATATAATGAAAATAGAATATATCTGATTCATGGTACAAAGACAGATAAAGTATATGAAAATAACGAGAATAAAATTGTTGATTTTATATCTTCAGGAAATGATATCTTCATTTTATTTAAAGACAAGCTTATAAAGGGACAAATAAAGTAAGTTAAAAAGCCACAGATAAAGGGAGGTTTTGTATGAACTATATTGATATTTTAGTCATTGTTTTCGTAGGTTATTCTTGTTTTCAAGGATACAGAAGGGGATTTATAAAGACACTTTTTGATACGGTGGGTGTCATAGTTGCATTTTTTCTAAGCAGGGAATTATATTATGTGACAGAAAATATTATATTAAATAATACGAAGATGTTTGTTAAAGTTCATGATTTTTTTGAGAAGAATGTGTCAGGTAAGCTTCTGGAGACATTTCATGAATCCATGAATATTCCGGCGGAGCTTAAAAATGTGTTGAGCAATGTTATTAATACCAAGGATGTGGTAGGAGGGGATACTTTGTCTGTTTTTATAGATAATATAAGCATCATACTGATAAGGTCCGTAAGCTTTATAATTACTTTTCTTGTTATATATGCTCTGCTTGTCCTGTTATCAAGCTTTATTAACGCAATATTCAAGCTTCCGCTGCTGAATTTCACAAATAGAATATTTGGAGCAGGAACAGGTATATTAAAGAGTGCAATAGTTTTATACATAATATTTGCTCTGAGTTCCCCTATGATAGGATTTTTACAGGATAACAAGCTCGCTCAAGGTGTTCTTGAATCAGAATCAAGCAAAATATTTTATGATAACAACATTATATTAAATTACCTTTCATATAAGGGATTTTACAACAACTAAGGAGAGAATATGAAAACAATTGATGCAAGAGGAAAAACTTGTCCTCAACCGGTAATGATGACGAAACAAGCAGCTGATGCAGGTGAAAAAGAATTAGCAGTGATAGTTGATAATGATACCGCCAGAGAAAATGTATCTAAATTCGGAAATAAGCTTGGATACAATGTAAATGTGGAAAATAAAGAGGATGGAATATATATTTCTCTTGTAAATGATGAGATTACTGATTGTGAGATTGCAACCGAAGAGGCTGTTGCAGACAGCATCAATAAATTGAAGCAGCCTAAAAAAGGTTTTGTTATAGGTTCTGATAAATTAGGGAAAGGCTCAGATGACTTAGGGAAAATACTTATGAAGGGATTCCTTTATACATTGTCTGAGACAAAACCATACCCCAATTTCCTTATATTTCTGAATTCAGGGGTGAAGCTTACTGCATCAGGGTCAGAGTCCATAGATGATTTAAAGAAGCTTGAAGGTGCCGGAGTAAAAATTGTTTCATGTGGAACATGTCTGGATTTCTTTGAAATCAAGGACAAATTAGAGGTAGGCAGCGTAACAAATATGTATGATATAGTAGAAACCATAGCCGAATCGGACAATGCGGTTATGATATAAGGAGTGTTAAATATGCCAATGCAATTGAATGTCGGAGATGTTGTAAAATTAAAAAAGAAGCATCCATGCGGAGGTTATGACTGGGAGATATTGAGAATAGGTGCGGATTTTAGAATAAAATGCACCACCTGCCAGCGTCAGGTATGGCTTCCGAGGAAAGAGGTTGAAAGAAGAATAACTAAAATAGTGGTTCATGCAGACCCTGAACAAAATTCTTCCGACGATGAAAATATTTAATTAAAAAACATATTGACATGGAAGTCGTAATGTTATAATATGTTTTAAAAGTAAATAACCTTTAATCTGGCACAGAGAGGCTGGGAAGGACA
>DOON01000080.1:0-5541 GCA_003514865.1 Clostridiales bacterium | reverse complement strand
CTAAAAGGCAGAAGTTTAATTGAACCAATGGATTTAACACTTGAAGAATTGGACGAGATATTGGATCTAGCAGATCAAATTATTGCAAGCCCTTCGGAGTTTGCGGATGTATGTAAGGGAAGGGTGCTTGGAACATTGTTTTATGAGCCAAGCACAAGAACAAGACTGAGCTTTGAAGCAGCAATGCTGAGGCTTGGAGGGAGTGTAATGGGATTTTCTTCGGGAGAATCCAGCTCAGCAGCAAAGGGAGAAAGTGTGGCGGATACAATAAAAACAGTTGCATGCTATGCAGACATAGCTGGTATGAGGCATCCTAAGGAAGGAGCGCCTAAGGTTGCGGCCATGAATACAGACATGCCTGTTATCAACGCAGGGGACGGCGGCCACCAGCATCCAACACAGACACTTACAGATTTGCTTACAATAAGATCTCTGAAAGGAAAGTTAAATAATTTCACCATAGGAATATGCGGCGATTTAAAGTTCGGAAGAACGGTTCATTCTCTTATTAAGGCATTATCAAGATATGAAAATATAAAATTTGTTCTGATATCTCCTGAAGAGCTGAGAATACCGGAATATATAAGAGAAGAAATATTAGTGAGAAACGGAATAGAATTCAAAGAAGTTGAAAGACTTGAAAATGTAATGGAAGAATTGGATGCACTCTATATGACGAGAGTACAGAAAGAAAGATTTTTTAACGAAGCTGATTATATAAGACTGAAAGACAGCTATATAGTAAATAATGAAAAGCTTGAAAAGGCACAAAGTGATATGATAATCCTTCATCCTCTTCCGAGAGTAAACGAAATATCGGTGGAAGTTGACAATGACCCAAGGGCCTGTTACTTTAAACAGGCCAAGTACGGAATGTTTGTGAGAATGGCACTTATAATGAAATTACTGGGTGTGGAGAAATAATGCTGAAAATAGATAGTGTTGAAAAAGGATTGGTTATCGACCACATAGAAGCCGGAAAGGCAATGGAAATATACAAGCATCTTAACCTTGATAAAATGGATTGCAGTGTTGCAATAATCAAGAATGCAAAAAGCAGTAAGATGGGTAAAAAGGATATAATAAAGGTAGAAGACAATATCAATATGGATTTAAAGGTTTTGGGCTTTATAGATCCTACAATTACAATAAATGTGATTGATAACGGTGAAATAATAAAAAAAATAAATCTCGAGCTTCCTGAAGAAATAGATAATATAGCAAAATGTAAGAACCCCAGGTGTATTACATCCATAGAACAGGAAATTATAAATAANNTAAATAAATTCAGACTTACTGACAAAGAAAATAAAGTTTACCGTTGTGTGTATTGTGACACGGCTTATGAGCATAACTAATATAAATAGCTGATGAAATTTCATCAGCTATTTATATAAAATACGGAGGTAATATGATAGTAGATAAATTATACCGCAATGTTTTGGAAAAAGGACATGTGTGTGTTGGACTTGATACAGATTACAGCTATTTACCGGAAGCCTTTGCTGCAAAATTTTCATCCAAGGCAGAAGCGGTGTTTAATTTCAACAAAGAAATAATTGATGCGACATATGATGTAGCCGCATGCTTCAAAGTTCAGATAGCATATTATGAAGCACTTGGAATGGAAGGGCTTAAGGCATACTCGGATACTCTGAAATACATAAAAGGAAAGGGACAGATATCAATAGCAGATATCANNTAAAAAGAGGGGATATTTCAAAGACTGCTGAAATGTATGCTCATGCTCATTTTACCGGAGACTTTGAAGCGGATTTTGTTACATTGAATCCATACATGGGCATAAATGACAGTCTTGAGCCTTTCCTTAAGTATATAAAGGAAAATGACAAGGGAATGTTTGTACTTGTAAGAACATCCAATAAAGGAGCAAGGGATTTTCAATATATAAGAAATGAAAATTCAATGCCTCTGTATGAAACCGTTGCGGAAAAGGTTCAGGAGCTTGCGGAAGAAAATTTGGGAGAATGCGGCTTAAGCTCCATAGGATCGGTTGTTGGAGCAACAAATAATGAAGAGAGCGCAGTGCTCAGGAAAAAATTGAAGTCGTCATTTCTGCTTATTCCTGGATATGGCGCACAGGGAGGGAAAGCGGAGGATATAGCCGCGTACCTTATAAACGGAAATGGTGCCGTAGTTAACTCATCAAGGGGAATTTTGCTTGCATATAAAAATGAAGAGGACGGAGAGAAAAATTTCGGATTATATGCGAGAAAAGAAGCAATCAGAATGAGAGATGATATAAGAGCATTTATATAAGGAGAAAAGATGAAGGTAGTTATAAGTCAAATAATGGAAAATAAATCCGTATCAGACGGAATATTTAAGCTAACTGCTGAATTTTCCGGAGAAATCAAACCCGGGCAATTTGTCATGCTTAAGACACTGGATAATTCATTCCTGCTTCCAAGGCCCATAAGTGTAAATGATGCAGGTGAAAAAGAAGTTACATTCTTGTACAGAACTGAAGGTAAAGGAACATCAAAAATTAGCTCTATGAAGGCAGGAGAAGAGCTGCAGCTGTTTGGACCTCTGGGTAATGGATTTGATATGCAGGAACTTAAGGGAAAGATTGCTGTTGTTGGAGGAGGAATAGGCATCGCACCTCTTCTATATTTAACAAAGCAGTTGGGTAGGAATGCGGATGTGTATCTCGGCTTTAAGAACTGTGTTTATACTGTGGATGAATTTGAAAAATATGCAGGCCAGGTGTTAATTGCAACAGAGGACGGGAGTATCGGTGAAAAAGGCTTTGTAACGGATTATGTGGACTTCAGTAAATATGATGCTGTTGTTACCTGCGGTCCGGAAATTATGATGAACAAAATAATAAATAACTGCAAAGAAGTCGGAGTTAAGTGCTATGCATCGCTTGAAAGAAGAATGGCATGCGGTATGGGAGTATGTCTTGGATGTACAGTTGTTACAAAGAATGGCAACAAGAGAGCATGCAAGGATGGTCCCGTATTTATGAGCGAAGAATTAATTTAGGGGTGGTAAGATGGCTGATTTGAAAACTAAGGCAATGGGTATAGAATTTAAAAACCCGGTGCTGACAGCATCCGGAACATTTGGATTTGGTGAAGAATTTTCAGAAATATATGATTTATCCTCGCTGGGAGGAATTTGCAGCAAGGGTCTTACGCTCAGAGAAAGAGACGGTAATACAGGCATAAGGCTATGGGAAACCCCTATGGGATTAATTAATAGCATAGGCCTGCAAAACCCCGGAGTAGACAATTTTATAAATGGTGAGCTTCCAAAGATGAAGAGCTACAATACCGTAATAATCGCAAATCTCGGAGGACATTGCGAAGAGGATTATTTTGAAGGAATTTATAAGCTCAATGACACAGATGTTGACCTCATAGAGCTTAACATTTCATGCCCAAACGTAAAAAGCGGAGGCATGGCTTTTGGAATAAAATCATCAGTAGCTTATGATATAGTATCAAAATTAAAAAGAATATGCAGAAAGCCGTTAATGGTGAAGCTGTCTCCCAATGCCGAGAGCATATCCGAAATGGCAATAGCGTGTGAGGAAGCAGGAGCAGACGGCATATCTCTTATAAATACAATACAATCAATGGCAATTGACATAAAGATAAGAAAGGCTGTATTTGACAATGTATATGCAGGTCTTTCAGGTCCCTGTGTTAAACCTATCGCTCTGAGGATGGTTCATGAAGCCTGCAAGAATGTTAAAATTCCCGTTTGTGGATTGGGAGGCATCATGAGTGCAGAGGATGTAATAGAATTTATAATGGCAGGGGCAACCTTGGTTCAGATAGGTACAGCAAATTTTATAAAGCCGACCATTGCGGAAGAAATCATAAGAGATTTATCCGCATATATGGACAGAGAAGGAATAAAGACGCTGGACGAAATAAGAGGAATAGTGTAAATACATAATATATCAATAGAAGCAGGAGGAAGTTATGAGTGTTGATGTTGTTCAAATATTGAAGGAATGCGGAGCGTTGCTGGAGGGACATTTTTTATTGTCATCAGGCAAACATNNTAAGTAAAAGACCTTGGGATTGACGTAGTTGTAGGTCCCGCTATGGGAGGAATAACAGCCGCATATGAACTTGGCAGACAGTTAGGCACCCGCGCAATATTTACTGAAAGAGAAAATAATGTTATGACTCTTCGCCGCGGTTTTGAAATAAAGCCGGGAGAAAAAATATTGATCATGGAAGATGTTGTGACCACAGGCAAATCATCTGTTGAGACAGCCAATGTTCTTGAAAGCTTAGGCGGAAAAGTAATAGGCATAGGATGTATAGTCGACAGAAAGGCAAGTGAGATAAATTTGCCAATATACAGTGCAGTAGAGCTGGAATTTGACACCTATGAAGCAGATAACTGCAGCCTGTGCAAAGACGGATCATCCCCTGTTAAACCCGGAAGCAGAAAATTTTAAAACACGGCATCCTTTCACTTATAGCGGAAGGATGTCGTTTAATTATCCCGTCATATTTCCAAGGAAATAAAATAAAGGTTATTAAAATCTAAAATAAAACATAACATTTATTATTAGATGTGACGAGGTGATTTTTTTGTTGTCAATAAAAGTAAAAAGTGCAGTAGCAATAATTCTTTGTTCAATAATAATTTTTTTTGCTGCTTATTCTCCGGCTATGGAGGTAATTTCAGCTGCCACAAAGCCATCGGTACGATTGCCTATAATTATGTACCACCATGTTTTGAAAGACAAGAGTAAGCTGGGAAAATATATAGTCTCACCAAAGGAAATTGAAAAGGATATAATATATTTAAAGGAGCAGGGATATACAACTATTGTTATGGAGGACCTGATAAACTATGTAAAAAATGACATAGCACTTCCGGAAAAGCCTATAATGCTGACTTTCGATGACGGCTATTACAGCAATTACACATATGTGCTGCCTCTTTTAGAAAAATATGATGTGAAGGCAGTGATATCGGTAACAGGAGGATATGTTCAGAAAAGCACAGAAGAGGGGAACCTGAATCCTGCATATTCTTATCTCACATGGGATTTGATCAATGAGCTTGTAAATTCCCCATACATTGAAATACAGAACCATTCTTATGCAATGCATGAAATATGCGAAAGAAGGGGCTGTCTGATAATGAAGGGAGAATCATATGAAAAATATTCTGAGGAAATGATTAATGATATAGGCAAGCTTCAGAATATCATAGAAGAAAAAACAGGCTACAGACCTACTACATTCACATACCCCTTTGGCTTTGTGTGCAAGGAAGGCAATGATGTATTGAGGAAGATGGGGTTTATTGCCACACTGTCCTGCTATGAGGGAGTAAATATATTGAGTGGGAAGGAAGAAGAATTGTTTGAATTAAAGCGCTTTAACAGACCAAGCGGCATAAGTCAGAAAAAATTTTTTGAAAAATTTATCGAATAACTGTTTACAAGTCACGCAAAAAGTATTAAATTATATACATGGCGTCTGCTGGTGTGGCTCAAAGGCAGAGCAGCGGTATCGTAAACCGCAGGTTGGGGGTTCG
>DOON01000193.1:6932-14869 GCA_003514865.1 Clostridiales bacterium | reverse complement strand
TGCGGCGGGATTACTGTTGTCACTTTTCTCATAGGTAGCTTAAAAGGAGGTTTGTATGATTAAACATAAAATTAATGTAGGATTGTCAGGAACATATGAAAAGATGATAACACCGGCAGATTCATATTTATCCAATTCTGTTGTAATAGATAATTTGATGTCTACTCCGGCATTGCTGGCAACTATAGTTGAAATTTCATGGAATATGTTTAAGCCGCTTATTCCGGAGGACTGTCTTACCGTGGTGAGAAGTTTTCAATATGAGCATTTACATCCATCCTTGGTAGGAGAAAAGGTGAGATTTTCATTGAGAGTAGATAATGTAGAAAGCAATAAAATTGATATAGTGTTTTCGGGAACAGATCATCTGGGAGAATTCTGCAGAGGAAAATTTGAAAAGATTATTGTGAAAAATGATAAGCTTTTAGAAGCAGCATATAAGAGAGTCAAGATGTAAATCACTCCGGAAAACAGGGTTAGGGCAACAAAAGGCTGACAGGAAATCCCGGTCAGCCTTTAACTATGCTATATTTTTCCGCTGCAGCCTAATACATTTCTCATTTTATGAGCTACCATATCCTTGATAGCTATTCTTCCCGGCCCCAGGTATTTACGTGGATCGAATTCTGAAGGATTTTCCGTTAATATCTGTCTGATGCATGCTGTCATTGCAAGCCTGAGGTCAGTATCAATATTGATTTTACATACACTCATCTGAGATGCTCTTCTCAGCATTTCCTCGGGTATTCCTGCCGCTCCAGGTATTTCACCGCCGTATTTGTTGCACAAATCAACAAATTCTCGTGGTACGGAAGATGATCCGTGAAGTACGATAGGGAATCCCGGAAGAAGTCTTTCTATAACTTCGAGCCTTTCAAAATCAAGTCGCGGCTCACCCTTGAATTTATAGGCACCATGACTTGTTCCTATGGCGATTGCCAGTGAGTCGACACCTGTTCTTGCAACAAATTCTGCTGCTTGGTCAGGGTCTGTAAATGTTGCATCCTTTGCGCTTACATTAACATCGTCCTCAATACCTGCAAGCTTTCCAAGCTCTGCTTCAACCACAACTCCCTTGCTGTGAGCATATTCAACTACCCTTTTAGTTAAAGCTATATTTTCTTCAAAAGGATGTTTTGAACCGTCAATCATGACAGATGTGAATCCATCGTCAACACATTGCTTGCATATTTCAAAATCCTCGCCGTGGTCAAGGTGCAGGCATATATCGAGTCCTGAGTCTTCAATGGCAGCCTCTACAAGCTTTCTCAAATAAATTGGGTTAGCGTATTTTCTGGCTCCCGCAGAAACCTGAAGAATCAGTGGGGCACTTTCCTGCTTTGCAGCATCAACTATGCCCTGAATTATTTCCATGTTGTTTACATTAAATGCACCTACTGCATAATGGCCTTCGTATGCCTTTCTAAACATTTCTTTAGACGTAACAAGAGACATTTCATTTCCTCCTAATATTTATCGAAATATCCGGTTATTGATATTCTAATTATACTATAGACAATTATAAAAAACACCAACTATTTTGTAAAAGTTTTTCAGCAATTAATTTTTAATAATTAAGGAAAGATTTTATAATAAACCTAAAATCAAAGCAAATAAGAGATATATCAATAAATAAGTTAAAAATTAAAGAAAATAGGCTAAAATTAGTTAAAATGGTACTTGAAAACAACTATGCTAATGGGTATTATATTAACTACAAGCATTAGCACTCTAAGACGATGAGTGCTAACAACAAACTTAGATAAATAATTACATTAAATAAAATGGGAGGAATGAAACATGACAGTAAAACCATTAGGTGAAAGAGTAGTTATTAAAATGGTGGAAGCAGAAGAAAAAACAAAGAGCGGCATAGTATTGCCCGGAACTGCTAAAGAAAAACCACAGGTTGCAGAAGTTCTTGCGGTTGGAGCAGGAATCACTTCCGATGAAAAGAAAAAAGACGAAATAAAGGTTGGAGACAAAGTAATCTTCTCTAAATTTGCAGGAACAGAAGTTAAGGTTGACGGAGAAGAACTGATCATTATTAAATTAGCAGATGTTTTAGCAGTTATAGAATAAATTAAGGAGAGGTAGATAAGATGGCGAAGATAATAAAATTTGACGAAGATGCGCGCCGCGCAATGGAGAGAGGCGTTAATGCGCTTGCAGATACAGTAAAAGTAACACTTGGGCCTAAGGGAAGAAATGTTGTGTTGCAAAAATCTTTCGGTTCACCGGTCATTACAAATGACGGAGTTACAATAGCAAGAGAGATAGAGCTGCCGGATCCGTATGAAAATATGGGAGCTCAGCTGGTAAAGGAAGTTGCTACAAAGACAAATGATGTTGCAGGAGATGGTACTACTACAGCTACATTGTTGGCTCAGGCAATAATCAGAGAGGGATTGAAGAACGTTGCCGCAGGCGCTAATCCTATGATTTTGAAAAGAGGTATCCAGGCAGCAGTTGAAGCGGCTGTTGAGGAACTTAAGAATGTAACCAAGAAGGTAGAGACATCAGAAGAAATTGCTCAAATAGCTTCTGTTTCAGCAGGAGATGAAGAAATAGGAAGACTCATAGCTGATGCAATGGATAAAGTGGGCAAGGACGGAGTTATAACTGTAGAAGAAGCAAAGACTATGGGAACAGAGTTGACTGTAGTTGAAGGTATGCAGTTTGACAGAGGATACTTATCAGCATATATGGTAACAAACACTGAAAAAATGGAAGCAGTGCTTGAAAACCCATATATTTTGATTACAGACAAGAAGATTTCCAACATTCAGGAAATTTTACCTGTGCTTGAGCAAATAGTTCAGACAGGAAGATCACTTGTAATCATAGCAGAAGACATAGAAGGCGAAGCATTAACTACATTGATTGTTAACAAATTAAGAGGAACATTCAATTGTGTTGCAGTAAAGGCACCAGGATTTGGCGACAGAAGAAAAGAAATGATCAGAGATATAGCCATCCTTACAGGCGGTCAGGTAATATCAGAAGAACTGGGCTATGACCTGAAAGAAACAACAATGGATATGCTTGGTAATGCAGGAACAGTTAAAATAGATAAAGACAACACAATAATAGTTAATGGAGCAGGCTCATCAGAGGCTATAAGCGAAAGAGTTAAGCAAATAAGATCTCAGTGGGAAGAGACTACTTCTGAATTTGACAAGGAAAAGCTTCAGGAAAGATTGGCAAAGCTTACAGGCGGAGTAGCTGTTATCAATGTTGGAGCTGCTACTGAGACTGAAATGAAAGATAAGAAATTAAGAATAGAAGACGCTTTAAATGCAACGAGAGCAGCAGTTGAAGAAGGACTTGTTGCAGGCGGCGGTGTGGCACTTCTGGCAACTACAAAGGTGGTGGCTCAGACAGCCGAAACATTGACAGGCGACGCCAAGACAGGAGCTAAGATAATTGAGAAAGCTCTGGAAGAACCGGTAAGACAGATTGCTGCAAATGCAGGACTTGAAGGTTCAGTAATAGTTGAGAAAGTTAAAAACAGTGAAAAAGGCATAGGCTTTGATGCTTTGAATGAAAAATATGGAAATATGATTGAAGCCGGTATAGTTGACCCAACTAAGGTTACAAGATCAGCTCTCCAAAATGCAGCTTCAGTAGCTTCAATGCTTTTGACAACAGAAGCAGCAGTAGCAGATGAACCGAAGAAGGAAGAACCGGCAATGCCTCCAATGGGCGGCGGAATGGGCATGATGTAATTGTCAATTGATAAACCGTTGTAAAATCAATGATTATATCAAACGACAATTCAATATGCTAACACTTTGCTAACAAACGAAGTCTTTCATTAATTCACTGAATTTTTGAGAGGCTTCTTTTTTCTTCACATCTATTTCTATCACACATAAATATCACTCCCCAACTCTATCTTTTGTCGCTGTTGACAGAGATGTGCTTTATCTGCTATAATGTTACAAACAACTGAATAGTAATGATGTCTTCAGGGCAGGGTGAAATTCCCGACCGGCGGTAAAGTCCGCGAACCGAAAGGTTGAATTGGTGAAATTCCAATACCGACAGTAAAGTCTGGATGGTAGAAGAGATTACTTGCAATATTTAATGTAAGCAAAAGCTCTATCGAATTTAGCCTCTGAAGGTTTCAGAGGTTTTTTATATCCTCTGATAATCTTATAATTTCAGGAGGAAAAAAATGAAAAGCGAACTTTCGGTAAAAGAAAGAGGTAACACAAAAACAATAGCAAAGATTGGAGTATTGTCAGCGGTAGCCACAGTGCTTATGCTGTTTGACTTCCCTTTATGGTTTGCTCCGAATTTCTACAAGCTGGATTTCAGCGAGGTTCCCGTGCTGCTCGGCACATTTGCCTTGGGACCTGCTGCAGGTATCTCAATTGAATTTGTAAAAATATTGCTCAATTTCGTATTGAACGGCACAGACACAGGCGGTATAGGCGAACTGGCAAATTTTGCAGTGGGATGCTCCTTCGTCATTCCGGCAGGATATATCTACAAGCATAAAAAATCATTTTCTTCGGCAGTTATAGCTATGCTTGCAGGAACTGTTACATTGGCCGTTGTTGGTTCAATGATGAACTATTTTGTGATCCTTCCGGTATATTCAAAAATATACGGTGCTCCAATTCAGGTATTCATAGACATGGCGCATGCAATAAATCCGGCAATTTCGGATCTTAAAACATTTGTGCTTTATGCTGTAGTGCCGTTCAACATATTCAAAGGCATCGTGGTATCATCAATTACATTGCTGGTGTATAAGAAAATATCACCTGTTTTACACAAATAATACATCGAAGACGCTCAAGCATAACAACAAGGTGCCCAGGCGTCTTTTTGTATGCCCTAACCCCGTTTTTTCGACCGATAGGAAGAAAAAAATGGCGGTAGGGCAACCGCGACTCTGTGAACCAGACTGTGATTTTTCTGTTTTGCCTTGACGACATATACGTAAGGAGGTTATATTAACGTTATCATACAGAATATGTCATTTAAAGAAAGGAACTCCATATGAAACTCAAAGTTTATTCCTTGATTTTTTTTCTTAACGCTTATTTGTCCGGCCTTCTTGTTCCGGTATTAAGTCTTTTGCTTCTTGAAAAAGGAGCTAACATAAGTAATTTATCAATCATCCTTGGATTGTACGCTTTTACCGTAGTTGCTCTTGAACTGCCCACAGGAATTATAGCGGATGTATTTGGAAGAAAAAGTTCATTTTGCTTGTCCATAGTTATTTCAATAATGAGCCTGATAACCTTTTTGACGGGAAAAGGTTTTATGTTTTTATGCATCGGAATAATGCTTTATGGACTCAGTAGAGCACTTTCATCCGGCTCGTTTGAAGCTATGTTCATTGATTATTACATAGATAACTACGGAAAAGATAAGCTTCACAACATCACAACCCGCCTGGGAGTGCTTGAGGCTCTCGGAATGTCCGCGGGAGCTTTATCGGGCGGATATTTCCCAGAGATATCAAATACATATTTCGCTTCACTGGGCACATACGACCTCAATATTATAATAAGAATAGCTCTTGCAGCAATCGTAGCAATACTCTCCTTTGCATTTATACAGGAGGATAAAATACACAGCAAGGAAGAAAGGATCACATTGAAGCAGCACATCATAAACAGCTCAGAAATTGTTACGAAAAACAGCACGGTAATTTGTATTTTTATCTCGGTTTTTTCTACGGGATTTTTTCTCAGCAGTCTGGAAACATATTGGCAACCTCATTTCATAACCTTGCTTCCTTCTGAAAATTCAATGAAGCTGCTAGGTCTGATGGCCTTCTTATATTTTGCGTCCGCGACCTTGGGAAGTATTGCTTCCAACAAAATAATTAAAAAATACAAATTCAGTTCTGCCAATATGTACATAGTTATCAGGGCCCTGCTGTCGGTTGCAATTGTTGTAACAGCTCTTCAAACGAACGTTCCGGTTTTTATGTCTTCCTACGCAATAATTTATCTGTTCTTTGGAATGGCCAGCGTACCTGAAGGAGTAATACTGAACGCTGAAATTCCAAACAATGTAAGAGCATCCGTGCTGTCGGTCAATTCATTGGTGCTACAGGTTGGAGGATTGTCCGGCTCACTGTTGTACAGCATTCTAATAAGGTATATATCCATTCCTGCAATATGGATGCTGTCATCCTCAATAGTTCTTTTGACAGTTATTGTAATATCTAAAACCCTGCTCAAAAAAGCACCATCAAGCGCGATAAACGAACACACTAACATATAAAAACTGCCGTTCAGCCGAAGCGTTATGGCATACATAATCGTCCGGTTGAACGGCAAATCAGTCGAGCTTTTTTAACAATCCAAGATTAGCATCGTCTCCTGCAGCATCGACATCTTCCACATCTTCCAAATCCTATCCCAAGTATAAGCCATGGCAGACAACACATAAAATCACCCCTCTCAAAGGTTGTCTTATATTATGCCTGCATTTATCAGATGTTACAATACTTTTGTCCTAATGCTGAAACGTGAGTCATTTATGGCATATTGCGCCAAAGGTGCAGGGTTATTTCTATCTGACCTAATCTTGTGTCCAAGTAAATACATATTCCCAATCCTTAGGGCAGTCAATAGTCAAAGATTCCTGCCAGTTTCCGTTTATCCCATTTTCTTTCAGTGTTAAATCAAAGTGACATTTTGCTATACCTATATCATTCAATTGCATATCATAACCTACTGCACCATAGCCTTTAGTCCTGCAAAGAAAGAAATGAAACATTCCTTCATCTTTAATAATTCTCCATGGCTGTTTGTTAGAAGCCGAAGGACCCAACCTTACCATTTCAAGTGCCAATTTAAATTCATTATCATCCTCTTCATTTAGCGGCTGCATATTTTTATTAAAAAATAATTCGCTCCACGGTTTTCTTTTATCGGCTCCAACCGCTACTCTCATTGTAGTTTCAAAAATACGCTTCTTATCTTTCTTATAACCAACAGGAGATATAATAGGTATAAATTCATTTTCATTTAATTCCGCAATTTCTTTAAAGTTCTCCCTGCTAAATGTTCCTCCCAGCCAACAGGTCTGTATTCCTAAATCAGTAGCAAAAAGAACTATTTTTTCAAATAAATACCCGAACTCAAAAGCATAATTCTCATCTTTATCCATAATCCCTATAACATAAGAATTAGCTCCTTGGATAAATCCATACGTCCCTAGTTTCTTGGATTCCTCCTTATTGATTCCCAAATTTGAAACAATCTTAAATCTTGCTTTAATTTTAGTTTCACTATTTAATTCATCTAGATAAGAATTGAATTTCTTTAAATCTACTTCTTCCAAGGCTCTGCCGTCATAGGTTCTTGTAGATTTTCTTTCTTTGATTAAATCAATTGCCGATTTCTTAAATTCCATTATTATTTATTCCTTTCAAGTATTTTTTTTAAAAACGAAACAGAAATTCTCAGAGTCATGCACGATTTTTTTATGGTTCTCTATTAATTTGATTATTTAATTTATTTTCATCGGAAATTTGTTTATAGACATGTTTTCTTAATTGATAACACTTGTAATATTAAATATATTATAACATGATATTACAGAATATACCATGAAACATTTTATTCTTAAAAATTTAGCTTGTTCAATTAAGCAGATACCAGAAGGCCTCTCACCAGCTAATGTGCGTCCATGATGGGTACATAAAAATAACTGCCTTGAGGCAGTTATCTTATTTAAATTTTTATCTAAATTCTATGTAGAGAGTAAATACATAAGCCGTGTTCTGTATTAAACAGTCATCTATCTACGCCTGACGTTGCCGACAGGCTCCAGCGACCTACCATTAGGACTGTGACGAGCAGCCACTCTGCGGTCCGTTCTTGGTCTTGCTCCGGGTGGGGTTTACATAGCCGATTAGTCGCCTAACCGCTGGTGAGCTCTTACCTCACCTTTCCATCCTT
>DOON01000193.1:0-6785 GCA_003514865.1 Clostridiales bacterium | reverse complement strand
GCTTCCTCGTCAGGAGGAAGCAGCTCCGGACTTACAGGAGTATCGAATACATCCAGCAGCGCCTTCTGAATTTCACCGGTGGTCTCTTCCTCCGCATACCATTTAACAATATATTTGACCAATGTTTTTGGTATGCTTGAATTGACTCCGTACATGGACATATGGTCTCCGTTGTAGGTTGCCCATCCCAATGCCAATTCGGATAAATCTCCAGTTCCTATAACTATTCCATTTTCTTTGTTAGCAACATCCATAAGTATTTGTGTTCTTTCTCTTGCCTGAGCATTTTCATATGTAATGTCATGGATGCCAATATCGTGTCCGATATCCTTGAAATGCTGCTCACATGCTTCCTTTATGGATATTTCCAGGGTTGTTACTCCCAGCTCCTTCATGAGCACAAGAGCATTGTTGTATGTTCTCGACGATGTTCCAAATCCGGGCATGGTTATTGCCACTATGCCGTTCATTGGAAGCTTCAGTTTTTTAAATGCTTCCACCGTCACCAGAAGTGCAAGGGTGCTGTCAAGTCCCCCTGAAATTCCTATGATTGCCTTTTTAGCTCCTATTTTACGAAGCCTCTGACACAGCCCAGTGGATTGTATATTTAAAATTTCCTTGCATCTCTTGTTCCTCTCTCCAGAATCCGCAGGAACAAAAGGCCTAGGTTCAATTTTTCTTTCGATATGGTCACTGTCAGAGAAGCCAAGCTCAAAATCAACGTACCTGTAGCTCAGTCTTTCCTGAATGCTCATATATGTGTTGCACCTTGCTCTGTCATTAGTCAGTTTTTCAATGTCAATATCTCCGTAAATTATATCTGAACTATCGGCAAACCTGTTTTCTGATAAAATCTCACCATTTTCCGCAATCATTGAATGTCCTGAAAATACGAGGTCCGTGGTGCTTTCGGTCTGGCCAGCTGATGAATATGCGTATGCAGTTGAGCACTTTGCAGACTGAACTCGCACTAAGTCTCTTCTATAGTCGATTTTACCTATTGTTTCGTTGCTTGCAGAGGGATTTAATATTAAATTTGCTCCATACATAGTGTGATAGGAGCTGGGGGGAATATTCACCCACAAATCTTCACACACATCAACTCCTATGCACAGTGATGATAGTGCATCCCTGAATAACAAATGTTCACCGAATGGCACTTTATGACCACAAATAACAATATCATCGCTTATTCTCGAGCCAGCAGGTGAAAACCATCTTTTCTCATAAAATTCATTGTAGTTGGGTATATATGTTTTAGGCACCACTCCCAATACCTTTCCTCTGTTTAAGAGCAGCAAACAGTTGAACAGCTGATTGTCTGCTCTTACCGGCATTCCCACAGCCGTTAGAATATCCAATTTTGCAGTTTCGGAAAGCAGCATCTCAAGAGCGTCTTCGGCACCCTTTATCAATGTTTTCTGATTGAACAAATCTCCGCAGGTATATCCTGTTATACTAAGTTCAGGAAACAATATTACCTTTGACTTCTTATCTTCAGCTGCCGCTTTTACCATTGAAGCAATTACCTTAACGTTGAAAAGCGGATCTGCAACCTTTAATTCAGGCACTGCAACAGCAACTCTCACATATTCAAAACTTTTCATTTTTCATCCTCTATATTATAATTTCGTTAGCAGTATTTCTTTCCAGCACACTGACATTGAGCTCATTATAGCTGCTCAACACCTGCTCAATAACTCTCATAGAATGATACTCGGTGTTATAGTGTCCTGCATCAATTATGCAAAGATTGTTTTGAAGCGCCGATTGAGCTTGATGATATTTAACGTCTCCTGTTATATACACATCAGCTCCCTTAGATATAGCATCATATATGAATTCACTTCCGCTGCCACCACAAAAAGCGACTTTTTCTACATTCCTGCTTTTATCATTGCAGTAAAGCTTAATATGTCCCGTGTTAAGTTTTGCTTTAACCTCAGCGGCATATTCTATTATATTGCGAGGAGACATGCTTCCTATACCACCGTATCCCGCTCCATTTTCACCTGCAATGTTAAGTGTCTCATAGACGCCAATATTCAATTTTTCAGCAAGCTGGTGGTTAACTCCCTTATCAGCCATATCAAAATTTGTGTGCATGCTGTACAAATTTATGTTGTTCAATATCAACTCTCTTATTATTTTACCTTCATATGTGCTGTAGTCAATTGATTTCAGAGAAGAAAACAAAAATGGATGATGAGTAATTATCAGTTGAACATTGTTTTTAACGGCATGCTCAACAGCTTCATAATCTATATCTAAGGTTAACATAATATTTTTTATGTCATTATTTAGTGAACCTATCTGCAGACCGCTGTTATCCCATGATTCCTGAGGCTTCAATCCTATTTCATCTTCTATTGTCTTAATGATTGAATCTATTTTAATTTTTCATCAGCTCCCTTATTTTGTTGTTTTTTTCCTTTAACACTTCTATTTTTTCATTATAGACGCTATCACTGTTTTTTTCAATACTGCTGATTATATTTTCGTTAACTTTGAGAATTTTATTCAGATATTCATACATAAGCCTGTCTTTTTTCTTAAGTAGAATTTTGCTTAATTCAAAGTATATTTCATCTGACGGCTCATCTTTTTCAGGTATAGCCTTAATTATGAAATAATAATGGTGAAATTCCTTTACAATATTTTCATCAATTATTTTATAGCCATTTTCATACAAATATTTGCGAAGCCTGTCAATGGTGGTCATGGGCTGCAAAATCAGCTCTCTTGCACTTAGCGCAACATCTTTTGAATTCTCTATTATTTCGGCAATCAGCTCTCCGCCCATTCCGGCAATCACAATTGCATCAGCTTCATTTTCACTTAATATTTCCATACCATTTCCAAGCCTGAAGTCACAGCGTGAGCTCAGTCCCACAGATGTCAAATGCTCTACTGCCCTTTTCAGAGGGCCTTCGTTTAAATCTGCGGCGATTATTCTTTCACATACATTGTCATTCAAAAGCATTTCAGCAACATAACCGTGGTCAGTTCCTATGTCGGCTACAACTCTGCAATCAGAAACCATGCTTTTTATACATTCTAATCTGTTCATTATATTCTCCATATACTCCAAATTAAATTTTCTAAAAAAACAGAGGGTTTCCCCTCTGAATTCTATTCCAAATAGTCCTTTAATTTTTTGCTTCTGCTTGGATGTCTGAGCTTTCTTAAAGCTTTTGCCTCTATTTGCCTTATTCTTTCTCTTGTTACATCAAATTCTTTTCCGACTTCTTCAAGAGTTCTCGCTCTGCCGTCATCCAGTCCGAATCTCAGTCTCAGAACCTTCTGCTCTCTGTCCGTCAGTGTATGAAGCACCGATGAAAGCTGTTCCTTCAGAAGTGTAAATGTAGNNCTGTCTTTTTATTCTTATAAGCTTGTTTATTGTTTCAACCATATGAACCGGTATTCTTATTGTTCTTGCCTGGTCCGCAATGGCTCTTGTGATTGCCTGACGTATCCACCAAGTTGCATAGGTGCTGAATTTAAAGCCTTTTGTGTAATCAAATTTTTCAACTGCCTTGATAAGACCAAGGTTTCCTTCCTGTATCAAATCAAGGAACAGCATTCCTCTTCCCACATAACGCTTTGCAATGCTTACTACAAGCCTGAGGTTAGCCTCTGCCAGCCTTTTCTTTGCCTCTTCATCACCATCCTGCATTCTTTTGGCCAGTTCTATTTCTTCATTGGCCGACAAAAGAGGAACCTTGCCTATTTCTTTCAGGTACATCCTCACAGGATCGTCAATGTTAATTCCCTTAAGTATATCATCATCCGACTGACTTACAAAAAAATCCGCATCATCATCCTTAATCTCCGGATCATCCATATCGTCAACCTTTTCAGGAATCATATCATCCTGAAATCCAAGTATTTCAAGGTCGTTATCCTCCGCCTGTTTATAAAAGTCATCTATAAATTCAGGGTTTATGTCAAGCTTTTCAAAGGATCTCAATACTTCTTTATATGTTATGAACCCGTTTCTCTTGCCTTTTTCGATTAATTTGTTCTTTATGGAATCAATTTTCTGTAAGACCTCGGCGTTTTTTTCCGACTCGTCTTTTGCATTCACAGTTTTATTTTCACCCNNAAAGCCTCTGAATCATCATAATCAACATCGTCATTCTGCAATAAAATTTTAACATCCGCATTATTTTTTATAATTTTATTCAAGCTTTCCTCATCTATGCTCATATCATTGATTCTGCATTCATAAATTTCTTTGAATATATTATAGTACTCCAAGTCCTTAAAGGTATCTTCATTGACTATCTCTTTCAATTGCAATGCAAAATCACTATTTACAAGTATGAGTCTGATTAGCTCCTCTTCGTGGGATGTATTAATTTTATGTACTTGCATCTTTACTTGAGCAGGTTGTGGGGCTTTAACAAAATTTACTTGCTTCTTAATTTTTTTATTGTATTCACTTATAATAGATTCTTTTGAAACACCAACCTTACCGGATAATTTTTCAAAGATTAATTCTTTTTCAATTTCACTGGTTACATTTGCTATATTTTCAAAAAATTTATTTATATATTCAACTTTATCGGAATTTTCAAAAATTTCTTTATAATAAAATTCCAAAAAGCTATAATAATCAAAAGAATTTTCGAGTAATTTGTCGAAATTTGCTTTGCCGAATTTAACTAAATACTCATCAGGGTCTTTTGCGTCCTGCATTAAAACAACCTTAGCATCAAGGTTATTTTTTTTAAACATATTAATTGCTCTCAAAGCGGCATTGCGTCCTGCATTATCTCCGTCTAAAGCAATATAAAAGCTCTTTGAGTATTTTTTCATCAGCTTTATCTGATTGTCTGTCAAGGAGGTTCCCAATGCTGCCACTGTATTGGTGTAGCCATAGGTATGCATTTTGATTACATCCATATACCCTTCAACCAATATAAAGCTTTTATCTTTGACAGCTTCTCTTGCCAGATTAATCCCGTATAAATTATTGCCCTTACTAAAAATCAGACTATCCGGAGAATTCAGATATTTAGGCAATGAATCATCTAATACCCTTCCTCCGAAGCCTATTATCTTTCCTCTCACATCAATTATGGGAAACATCACTCTGTTTCTGAACCGGTCGTAGTATGAGCTGCCGTCCTGCTTTTTAATTATCAGCCCTGTTTTTAAAATGTCCTCTTCAAGGTAGCCCTTGCCGGTAAGAAATTTTAGCAAATTATCCCATCCGTCTATAGCATATCCAATTCCAAATCTTTTTATTACATCAATGGTAATTTTCCTTGATTTCAAGTAATTTATCACATTGGGATAGCTGCGCAGATTTTTGTAGAAATATATGGCGGCATCTCTGTTGATTTTATACAGCCTGTCTGAAATCTGCTTGCTTTCATTGTATTTTGATGATGTGTCTTTCTCTTCCAATACAATTCCGGCCTTTCGAGCGAGATACTCCGCTGCTTCAACAAATGTGAAGTTTTTATATTTTGATAAAAAGCTTATGCTGTCTCCACTTTCTCCGCATCCAAAGCAATGGAACATCTGCTTGTCCGGAGAAACAATGAAGGAGGGAGTTTTTTCCTTGTGAAAAGGACAATTGGTGTTATAGTTGCTTCCGGCCTTTTTTAAGGTAAGGAATTCCTCTATTACATCCACAATATTATTTTCAACAAGTATACGACTTATAACATCTGAATCTAATCTATAAGGCATAATATCTCCATTTTTATATACGTTGAAACTAAATTATAATACAGCAAAATAAGCTTGTCAACAAGTTTTTTTTATTGTCTCCAAGGCTTTGGTATGTAAAGCTCTTCAAAAATTTTCATCGCATATCTGTCTGTCATTCCTGCAATGTAATCTTTTATTATTTCACTTTTGCTGCTGTTACTTTTTTCGTATATTTTAAGGTAAAACTCAGGAAGTGCATCAAAATGTATCGTGTAATATTCGAATATTTTTCCTATTATGAAAGTAGCTTTTTCTTCTTCACTTTTTGCTACTTTGTTGTAATACACATTTTCAAACAGAAAATCCCTCAGTTCTCTAGTATATTTATCTGTTTCATCACTCATTGAAACAATGTCTTTATCCATGCTGTTTCTTATTACATCTACTATCATGGTATTGATTCTCTGTCCGTGTGTGTATCCCAGATGTTTGAAACATTTTTCCGGTATCTGGCCTTCTTTAATAATGCCGGCTCTTGAAGCGTCATCTATGTCGTGGTTTATATAAGCTATTCTGTCAGATATGCTGACTATTTGCCCCTCCAATGTTGCCGGGCTGCAATTGAGAGGATGATTGCGTATTCCGTCCCTAACCTCAAATGTAAGATTTAGACCCTGATTGCCGTTTCGTATTTCAAGCATTTCAACGACCCTGAGGCTCTGCTCATTATGGCTGAATCCTTTTTCGCATAGCTTGTTCAATATTCTTTCTCCTGTGTGCCCGAAGGGAGTATGTCCCAGGTCGTGTCCCATAGCTATGGCCTCTGTCAAGTCCTCGTTGAGCTGTAGGCTTCTTGCTATGGTTCTTGATATTTGCGACACCTCCAAGGTATGAGTAAGCCTTGTTCTGTAATGGTCTCCTTCGGGAGACAAAAATACCTGTGTCTTGTGCTTAAGTCTTCGGAAGGCCTTGGAGTGCAGAATACGGTCTCTGTCTCTTTGATATTCGGTTCTTATTTCACATTTTTGCTCGGGAAATTCCCTTCCACTTGAAAGACTGCTTTTCGCCGCCTTTTCGGAAAGATGGTCGATTTCAAATTGCTCATATCTTTCTCTTATATT
>DOON01000192.1:657-14157 GCA_003514865.1 Clostridiales bacterium | reverse complement strand
CTGAAGCCATATTCGGACGAATATATAAGAGAGTTGCTTCTGCAGGTGTCAAAGCCTGAGAATATTGATGTAATATCGGTATGACTGACAAGAAATGAGAATGATATCGGAGTACCCATGCAGGAGTACTCCGATATTTTTTTGACAAAAAATTAATTTACATAGACTAAAAGTTAGTGTATAATGTAAAAAGTCGTTATGTTTTCCAAAAATAGCGGCATGAAAAGTTAGAATTAATCTCTAAAGATATGGTCAGCAGAAGCAAGCAGGAGGAAGAAATGAAGCAAATCAAGACTGTAGATGCAGTTGGTCACATACTTTGTCACGACATAACTCAGATAATCAAAGGTGTAACAAAGGATGTTGTATTTAAAAAGGTNNGACATGTTGTAAAAGAAGATGATATACCTGTGCTTCTTTCCGTTGGAAAGGAGAATCTGTATGTTTGGGAAAATCAGGAGGGTATGCTTCATGAAAACGAGGCAGCTGAAATCCTTTATGGAATATGCAAAAATGAACATATGAAACCTTCACCTGTCAAAGAAGGAAAAATAGAAGTAATTGCTGATGCTGACGGTTTGTTCAAGCTTGATAACGAGAGACTTAATCGTGATAACAGCCTCGGCGAAATGATGATAGCAACAAGACATGGAAATACGATGGTCAAGAAAGGGGACAAGTTAGCCGGTACAAGAATAATTCCCCTGATTATAGAAGAAGAGAAAATGAAGAGGGCTCAGGAAATCGGAGCAGGAAAGCCGCTTATGGAAATACTGCCTTTCAAGCATAAAAGAGTTGGAATAGTTACAACAGGCAGCGAAGTTTTCCACGGTAGAATCAAAGATACTTTTGGGCCTGTAATAATTGATAAATTCAGCGAGTTTGACACAGAAATAATTGGTCAGACAATAGTTGATGACAACAAGGAAGGTATAACGGCTGCGGTTCTGGCATATATTGAGCAGGGAGCAGATATTGTTGTATGTACAGGAGGCATGAGCGTTGATCCTGACGATTGTACACCGGGTGCGGTAAAAGCTACAGGTGCTGAAATAATCACATACGGAGCACCGGTGCTTCCGGGAGCTATGCTTTTGGTAGCCTACTACGATTACAACGGTAAAAGAGTTCCGATATTAGGTCTTCCGGGCTGTGTAATGTATGCAAAGCGTNNGGCGGACGAGAACCTTGAAAAATCCGATATAGACAGACTGGGACAGGGTGGGTTGTGCCTCAACTGTGAGATTTGCACGTATCCAAACTGTGGATTCGGAAAAGGAGTATAGGCGGTATTTTTGGCTGCCTGAGCATCTGATATCAGATGCTTTTATTTGCACGGCGTTATATTCTGAAGAATTTAACGATATAAATCAATAAAATTAAAAAACAGGAGAGAAAGATGAAAAGGATTATTGCTTTAATTACAATTTTATGTATGGTATTCGCTTTGGCGGGATGTTCTAATAATGCGCCTGCGCCGGCACCAACACCTGAAAAACCGGCAGAAACACCTGCACCGGAACAAAAACCGGAAGAACCTGCAGCAGAGCCCGCAACAATTCTTCTTGCTGCCGCTGCAAGCTTGAAAAACTGTATGGACAATGAATTGATACCTATGTTCAAAGAGAAAAACCAGAACATAACTGTTAACGCTACATATGACAGCTCAGGAAAGCTTCAGACTCAAATTGAAGAAGGTGCTGAAGTAGATGTGTTTATGTCTGCTGCTATGAAGCAGATGAATGCACTTGATGAAAAAGGACTTATGGCGGAAAATTCTATTGTTAAGCTTCTTGAAAATAAAATCGTACTCATAGCTCCTAAGGGAAGCGATAAGGGCATGAGCACATTCGAAGACATATTGAAGGCTGACACAATAGCAGTTGGTGACCCTGCAAGTGTTCCAGCAGGACAGTATGCTAAGGAAGCATTTGAAAACTTAAAAATCTGGGATCAGGTTTCAGCAAAAGCAAGTCTTGGCACAAACGTAACAGAANNGTATATGCAACAGATGCTGCAAGCAATGAAAATGTTGAAATTTTAGCAGAAGCTCCTGAAGGAAGCGTTGCAAAAGTTATATATCCTGTGGGTGTTGTGAAGGCATCTGCAAATCAGGAAGCAGCAAAGGCATTCGTAGAATTTTTACAAAGCGCAGATGCACTAAAAGTATTTGAGAAATACGGATTTACAGCTAACAAGTAAAAACTCCTCATTTCAGGAATAAGCCATCCCGAGCATATCCGGATAATCCCGCAAGGAGAAATGTGAGATTATCCGGTAACTGCCGGAACTAAGACGAAAATAATGAGCTTAAGCTCTGACAAGGAGATAGAAATGAAACTGTCACCGATATTGATATCTATGAAGACTGCGTCACTCGCTATAGTTATCACATTTTTTTTAGGACTTATAACGGCAAGGTGGATCGTTAAAATAAAGTCCGAGAAAGTAAAGATGATTCTGGACGGCATACTGACATTGCCCATGGTATTGCCGCCAACAGTAATGGGCTTTTTTATTCTTTTTGTATTTGGTGTTAAAAGGCCATTAGGAAAATTCCTTTTGGATCTTTTTAGTGTTAAAATAGTATTTTCATGGACAGCCACTGTAATAGCAGCTGTCATAATTTCATTTCCCCTCATGTACAGAGCGGCAAGAGGTGCGTTTGAGCAGGTTGACCAGAACCTTATCATGGCAGGCCGTACGCTGGGAATGTCCGAGGGAAAAATATTCTGGAAAATAACATTGCCCCTTGCGCTGCCCGGAGTTGCATCCGGCGGAGTTCTGGCATTTGCCAGAGGCTTGGGGGAATTCGGCGCGACAGCCATGATTGCAGGAAATATAGAAAATGTAACAAGGACTCTTCCTCTGGCAATTTATGCAGAGGTTGCCGCAGGAAATATGGATTCTGCAATGAATTACGTAGTTGTTGTCATGGCAATATCCTTTGTTGTCATTGTATTAATGAACTATTTCACACTCAAAGGAAGAAAATATTTATATAAGGGAAAAGTAAAATGAGTTTGAAGGTTTGTGTAAAGAAGAAGTTTAAAGGGTTCAGCCTCGATGTATCCTTTGAGACAAACAATGAATATCTGGGAATATTAGGTGCTTCGGGCAGCGGCAAGAGCATGACACTGAAATGCATTGCCGGAATTGAAACGCCGGATGAGGGATATATTGAATTGAACGGAAGGGTTCTCTTTGATTCTGAAAAGAAAATAAATCTCAGACCTCAGGACAGAAACATAGGATATCTGTTTCAAAACTACGCGCTGTTTCCAAACATGAATGTTGAGGAAAACATAGGTGCGGGACTGCGTCTGCCATCAGCGGAAAAGAAGAAGAAAATTAGCGAGCTTGTAAAGTCCTTCCACCTTCAGGGGCTGGAGAACAAATATCCCGGACAGATATCAGGAGGGCAGCAGCAAAGAGTAGCGCTTGCCAGATGCATTGCATACAAGCCGGATGTGCTTTTGCTGGACGAGCCTTTTTCAGCGCTGGACTCACATCTTAAGTCTCAGCTTCAGGCTGAAGTGCTGGAGCTTCTCAGGCTGTATGAGGGAGAAGTGCTTATGGTTACACACAGCATGGAGGAAGCCTACAAGTTCTGCAAAAACTTAGTTATTATCGAATCAGGCAGCTCAGCGCTTTTTGGAGCGACAAAGGAAATTTTCAGAAAACCGGGACTTGTTTCAGCGGCTAGACTTACAGGCTGCAAAAATATTTCGATTTGCGCTGTATCGGAAGGAAGGATATATGCAAATGACTGGGATTTTGAAATCAAGCTGGACAACATACCTTCGGGAATAAGCTCTGTTGGAATTAATTCCGAAGGTCTTGAAATATGGGATGATTCGGATAAAGATCTGAATGTCATGGAATGCAATATAGTAGATATTATAGAGAATATTAATGATTATACCGTAATATTTCAAAATAAAAACAATACAAATACATCCAATATGTATTTTGATGTGAAAAAAGAAGAATGGAACAACAGAAAAAACAAACATGAATTATTTTTGAAAATAGACAGTAATTCGTTATTGCTGCTTAAATAAACAAATAAACGTAAATATGCGGAGCTCTGCTCCGCATATTTATATTTATTCTATATACTTGCTGAAATATTTTTCAAATAAATTGTCTGAAATTTCTTCCAGCTCATTGCTGAATTCCTCATATGCCCTTACAAATTCGGCGCATTCAGGCGTCAGAGTTGAACCGCCGCCGTGAGCTCCGCCTATTTTTCTGTCAAGCAGCTTGAAGCCCATGGACTCCTCTGTGCCGCTGATGATCTTGTATGCCTTAGAGTAGGAAAGATTCATGCTTTTTGCCGCAGCATTGAGAGATTCGTAGTGCTCGGTCATTTTCAAAAGCATTAAAACACCGGGACCGAAAAACACATCATCTCTCGCCAGCCTTATTTTTAGAGAACAATGCAAATCAACCATTGAAGCACCCCCTGAACTAAAATATATTCTATCAAATAATATCGTAAAAGAAAAGCATAAATAAAACTTTCTTAAATATGCTGTTTTTTTGGAAGGAATAACCGATATATATTTCGGAATTGATATATTTAGTTTNNGCGGCGCAAAGCTATAGGGCCTTTAAAATGGCAGCCAGCTGCACTTAAGATTGCTGACTGTGCTATTTAGAGTGGCGATTTTTTTATTTTAGAGATAACTCGCCGAGCTACATTAAATTTACGGAGGCTACAATGAAGCAACTGAAAAGGGCAATATTTATTTCGTTGATATCGGCAATATGCCTGACAAGCCCTGCATACGCTGCAGGGTCATATAAAAGCGAAAGCATCAACGGGATAAAAATTAATCACGTGGATATAAAAATCGAAAGTAACATAAAACCTGTGGTTCTCAATGCCGGAAATCAGATGAATTCCACTGATTCATTGGCGAATATGGCTAAAAATGCGGGAGCATTTGCTGCAATAAACGGAACATATTTTGAAGCATATGGCGGAATACCTGTCCCATGGGGAACTCTGATTAAAAATAATAAAGTACTTCATATAAGCAACGGAGGTTCCGTTGTTGGAATAACGTCAGGAGGCAAGCTCATTGTGGACAGGCTGTCCTTTGACTTTGAAGGATACATAAATGGTCAGTTCAGAGCCATTCCGTGGAGAATAAACCATCCAAGTACCGAGGATGATGCCATAACAATCTTCACTCCGGAGTACGGAACTGCGGTAAAGGTTACTGCAGGAGCAAAGGCGGTAGTTGTTGCAAACGGAAAGGTTTCCGAAATACTGACATCGGATTTCAGCGTACCGGGCAATGGATTTGCAATTGTGTACAACCCTTTGGTTACACACCTTGTTGATTAACGCTATAAAATCGGAGATGATGTATACTACAAGGTAAAAATCAACACCACATATACGAATCCTGAGGATTGGGATGACATAGTGTGCGGACTTGGTGCAGGACCCAGCTTGATTATAAACGGTGTGATAACTGCAGACGGAGTTGCTGAAGGTTTTACCGAAGCTAAAATAAATACAAACAGCGCCGGAAGGTCATTTATCGGAGCAAAGGCTGACGGAACAATAGTGATTGGAAACATGGGCTCCGCCACAATGGCGGGCGTCGCAGAAGCATGCAGGAGCATGGGTCTCGTGAATGCCATGTGCCTTGATGGAGGAGGTTCCATAGCTTTGTATTATCCTTCGTCAAATGTAAATATGTCCGGAAGGAAAATAAACAACGGGCTTGCATTTGTGGAGGAAAAGGAAAAGATAATAACAGCGGTCCCCACATCCTCACCAGTTATCATAGACGGAAAAACTGTGGTACTCGATGCATACAGCATAGACAACATCAACTATTTCAAACTCCGTGATATTGCAATGCTGCTTAACAGAAGCGAAAAACAGTTCAGCATCGAATGGGACGGAGATAAAAATGCAATCAACCTCATTACCAACAGGCAATATTCAGCCGTAGGGGGAGAGCTGGAGGCACTTAAGGACAAAGATATAAAAAGAGCGCTTGTGGCAAAATCGGATATTTACATAGACGGAAACAGGGCACATCTCACGGCCTACAGTATAGATTCAAGCAGCTATTTCAAGCTGAGGGACATTGCCGAACAGCTGAATTTCGTCGTAGACTGGGATAGCATCGCAAATTCTATTGTTATAAGTACAAAATAAAGTTAATTATATTAAGCAGTCTTTTCAAGGCTGCTTTTTGTATGCTATAGTGCACATTTTAGAAATAATAAGCCTAAGTATTTGACAAATTCATCATAATATATTATCATCAGCAATAAATCAAGATATTTGGAGAAAGTATGAAACTAATACATGTAAAGGACAACACATACTGTATAGATGCGGGGATGTCATATATACCTCTTTATAAGCTCAATGAAAAAGACATTATTCTGCTCGATACAGGAGCTATAGATGAAAAAGAACTATTAGAGGAAGTATTTGAGCAAAATGATTTTAATGTAAAGGGAATTATCTGCAGCCATGGTCACCCAGACCATGTGGGAAACAACCAATACTTTAAGAAAAAATACAAATGTCCAATAGCCATGCATGCGTTTGAAGCGCAGGTATTCAGCTCTGCAATGAATATGAAGGTGTTTTACGGAAACATAACACTTACTGATGTTGAAAAATACTACGGATACATGATATTTGAAACAGACGAATGTATTTCAGTCAATCAGGACAAAATAAACTTCTGCGGCGCCGAATTTAAAATCACACATACACCGGGGCACAGTGCATCGCACATATGCATAACCACACCGGATGACGTATGCTACCTGGCTGATGCCATCATAGGCTATGAGCTTATGGAAGCTGCCAAGATACCATTTGACTTCGTCCTGCTTGAAGGTATAAAAAGCAGAGAAAAGCTAAGAAGTCTCACTTGCAGCAAATATATAGCAACTCACAAGGGCATATATGACAACATAGACAAATTGATAACAGACAATATCGAATTCTATAAATATAGAGCTGAAAAGATCTGTGAACTCATAACAGAAAAAATGACGGCGGACGAAATAATGCAACAAGTCCTCAAGGCCTTCGCAATAAGAACTGACAGTGTGTACAAGTTTGAAATAATACACCGAATGCTGAATGCGTTCATAGACTACCTGTACGAAACAGGAAGGCTTCGTACTTTTATAGAGGATGGCCTGCTTAAATATGATAGGATAGAGGAATGTATTGATTAAATCTAAGGTTAATCATATAGCTGTTTATTTTAAATAATAAAGTACAACTATTCCATAAGTGTCATTGAGGGATATATGTTTTTACGATGATATGGATAACAGCGAAAATTAATTGGGGGTAAAAATGCGGGTATCAACGCGGTTAGGAGATATAACAAAAATAAGAAACATGGATGCAATCGTTAATGCTGCAAATAACTCGCTGCTTGGAGGCGGTGGGGTTGACGGTGCCATACATAGGGCAGCAGGGGCTGAGTTGTTGGAAGAATGCAGGGCGCTGGACGGATGTGAGACAGGTGAGGCTAAAATAACGAAGGCATATAATTTGTCATGCTCATATGTAATTCATACCGTGGGGCCGGTGTGGAACAGGGGGATGAGCGGAGAGGAAAAGCTGCTTGCCTCATGCTATTATAATTCACTGAGGCTGGCTGTTGAAAACAGCATAAGGAAAATTGCCTTTCCATCTATTTCTACTGGTGTGTACGGATATCCGGTTGAGATGGCGGCAAACGTGGCGGTAAGTACGATTGTAAAGCACATGGATGAATTCATAAATAAAATAGATGAAGTTGTCTGGGTTTTGTTTGATGAAAGAACTAAAGCAGCATATGACAGGGAGCTGAGCAGGTTCAGGCTGTCCGGTTCTTGTGGCTGTAACACGGGAGATTAATCATGAAAACAGAGAAAATTAGAAGCAGGAATATTTTGTTTACATACAATGTGCCAAAGGGATGGGACCTGAATCTACACCTTATAAAAGGCAACAGGTACAATTTTGTTATCGATACGGGGCTTGGGTCCTTAAGTGTTGAACCAATTAAAAAGTATCTGGAGGATGATAATAAGCCCGTAGTTGTTATCAATACCCATTACCACTGGGATCATGTGTGGGGGAACAGCTCCTTCCCGGGGGCGGTTATAATTTCCCACAGGCTGTGCAGGGAGAGAATTGAAACAAACTGGGAAGAGATGCTGGAAAGATATATGGATGTTATGAGCGGTGATGCTGAGATGAGACTGCCTGACATAACGTTTGAAAATGAGCTGTATTTTCCGGAGGATAGGGTCAGAATAATATATACACCGGGTCATACTGACGATTCTGTCAGTGTTGTTGACGAAGAAGACAGAGTGCTGAATGCCGGAGATAATATAGGAGATACGGTTGATGATATAGTTCCCTCTCTTGATTGCAGCAAGGAAGTTTATACAGATACTCTCATAAGATACGGAGAGCTTGACTTTGATTTATGTGTTTCGGGGCACAATGTTGTTCTCCATAAAGATGTTATAGATAAGATACTGTCAATCGTCGGGCAGGAATAGAATGGCGGAAAGGAATATACAATGAATNNGGAGGATTTTTGGGAAAGAAGCAGAATGAATATGATGAACCACCATATGGACCAGATACTTGCATACATGCTTACAATCCTGCAGGAGGCAGAAGGCAGGATGCTCTTGACAAGAAATATTTTCAACGAGCTCGGCAGGAACGTGAAGCTGTTCAACGGAATAACCACATGGTTCAAAAGAGTAAACCAGTACGGTGAAAAGTTAGGTGTTGAGGTTGAGCATTATATAATTTCATCAGGGCTCAAGGAAATAATTGAGGGTACGGAAATTGCAGGCGAATTCAAGGAAATATATGCTGCTGAATATTGCTACAACGATAAGAATATTCCCATATGGCCGGCTATGGCAGTAAACTATACCAGCAAGACGCAGTTTTTGTTCAGGATTAACAAGGGTGTGCTTGATGTTACAGAGCACAATGGATTGAATGAATTTACTCCGGAGGATAAGCGAAGAGTTCCTTTCAGAACTATGATTTATATAGGAGACGGACTTACAGATGTTCCGTGCATGAAGCTTGTAAAGAGCAACGGAGGCCATTCGATAGCGGTTTATTCAGAAGAGAGAAATATTGCAGACAGCATGCTGACGCAGGGAAGGGTGGATTTTGCCGTAAGGGCGGATTATTCTAAGGGCAGCGAAATGGAAGAAACTGTGTTTGCGGTGCTTGAACAGATAAGGGCTGTCAACAGAACCATGGAACTCCATCTTGCTCATAAAAGCGAAGCTGAATGTGGAGCTGAGGAAAGACAAAGAAAAATATGGGCCGAAAAACGGCAGCAATAGAAAAAGTTTCTATAACAGGTTGCAAATAAGGCGAAAACGTAGTAAGATAAATTTTATACACAGAGGAATAGAGGAGAGGTACAGTTATGTCAAACAATACTTTTAGCGGACTTGAAATGCTCAAGATAGCTATGCTTATGGAAGAAGAGGGCTACAACCTTTATAAAACCGGAGCTGAAAACACTTCAGGAAAAACAAAGGAGTTTTTATTGGCAGCTTCAGGCCAGGAATTTCACCATAAGGAGAAATTTGCGAAGCTTTACAATGAGCTTGCTGCAGGCAAAGAAGATGAATCCGAGTATCTTTATGATGACCAGGTATCAAGTTATCTGAGAGCTATGATTGAAAATCAGGTTTTTAATAAAAATGAAGATCTTACAGATGCTTTTAAGGATTTAAAATCAGCAGCAAAGAAATCTCTTGAAACTGAAGAGCTTACAGTGAAGGTTTACACCGAAATGTACAAGGGAGTAACCGGAGAAGCCGAAAAAGAAATAATGGCAAGAATAATAGAAGAAGAAAAGCAGCACGTGGAATATTTCCGTAATTTGCTGGGCGAAATTGAATAATAAATATGAACTGTTACGTTATGCGTAGCAGTTTTTTCTTGATTATAATTTCTTAATTTGTTATTATAAGCTTGAAATTACCAATGAAATTTAAAAAAATCATATAATTGAAGGAGTATGTATGCCTGCATTGAGATTAAAAGCAATAGATGCTGAAAAAGCATTAAATATCAGTAAGGAGCTTGTGGATGAGCTTCAGGCTCTTATTCAGTGTCCGAGAGATTATTTCAGCATCGAGGTTGTGCAGTCGAAATTCATTATGGAAGGAATGTTCGTTGAAGGTCCANNTAATGTGGTTTGACAGAGGCCAGGATGTGCAGGACAAGGCGGCGAAAATAATTACAAAGCACATAAATTCCATAGGCTATAAAAGCGTGGATGTAATATTTCACCCTCTTTATGAAAAGAAATATTACGAGAATGGGGAACATTTTTAAAGACAGAATATAAGGGAGCTCATTGTCATTGAAATGAGCTCCCTTATATTTATTTAAAACTTATCGTAATATATTTTCTCAGACGGAATATCCTTGCTGAGCAATGCTTCAACGATTGAGTCTATCATTGCAGGGCTTCCGCACAGGTATGCGGAATAATTTTCACCCTTTTCAATATATTTATCGATGGCTGAAGGCACACGCCCTCTTTCGCCTGTCCATTCCGGTGAATCCTCTCTTGATAGCGTGGGGACAAATTTAAAGTCCTTGAGCTTTTCCTCAAATCCCTTTATTTTATCCAAAAGGAACAAATCGGACATTGTCTTTGCTCCAAAGAAGAATATTGTTTTTCTTTCTATGTTGTTGTCCGCCATGTATTGCAGTATTGAAACTATGGGAGCCATGCCCGTTCCTGCTCCTGCTAATACAATGGGGCCTCCGTCATCATCGTGGTAGTAGAAATCTCCGTATGGTCCGTTCAGGTGTGCTTCGTCACCCTCCCTCAAATGCTGGTGAACGTAAGTGGTGGCAATACCTCCGGTGTAGCCTATGAGCAGTTCCACTGCGTGCTTGTCATTTACAGAGGAGGCAATTGAGTATGCCCTGTAAACCTCTTCCTCATTTCCTTCATATGCGGGAGCCTTAAGCTGCATGTACTGACCAGGCTTGAAGCTGATTTCCTCGCTGCCGAAACCGAAGCGCAGCAGCTTTATGGTTGAGGTCAGCTGCTCCATTTTTTCCACAACTACGGAATATTCCTTTACGTTGAATAATTCCTCAGGTATTTCTATCATTATGTTCTGCTTGACTTTGCACTGACATGAAAGCCTGACGCCACCGTTTAGCTCATCGCTTGTAAGCAGCGGTTTTTCCGTTGCCAGGACAGGGCCTCCTCCGTCTATAACCTTAACCTTGCAGTAGCCGCAAGAGCCTTTGCCGCCGCATGCGGAGGGAATGAATATGCTTTCCGACCTGAGAGTGTCCAGTAGGCTGCTTCCACCGCGCACCGTATATTCCTTGTCGTCGTTTATGGTCATGGTAACCTCTCCATAGTTTCCTATGGTTCTATCGGAAAGTGTGAGCAGTGCCGCAAGTACAGCCGTGATGCAGGTAACAACAAGTATTGTAGTCAATATGGTATTCATTGCTTCCTCCTATTGTATCTGTACCATGCCGCTGAAGCCTANNCCATAATACCTGTGATAATAAGTGTGATTGGGGTGCCTCTCAGTCCCTCTGGTATGGACTTCTCATTGAGTCTCGACCTGATTCCCGCCATTGCTGTTATTGCAAGAGCCCATCCGAGGCCTGAACCCACGGAATATCCCACGGTCTGCATGAAATTATACTGTCTCGTCACCATGAACAGAGCAACACCGAAAATTGCGCAGTTTACGGTTATCAGCGGAAGAAAAATTCCCAGGGAGTAGTACAGACTGGGCAGGTAACGCTCCAGAACCATTTCCAGAAGCTGCACGAAGGCGGCTATAACAAGTATGAATATTATGTACATCAGATATTCAAGGTTGAAGGGCACCAGTATGCTCCAATACACGATATAATTTAATATTGTGGTTATGGTCATTACAACGGTAACCGAAATACCAAGCCCCATAGCTGTGGGTATTTCCTTTGAAACTGCAATAAAAGAGCACATGCCAAGGAAGTTGGAGAAAATCATGTTGCTTGTAAATATTGCCGCAAAAAATATTATCATTGGATTAACATCTATCATTTTTTCTCAACTCCTTTTTTCTCAAGTTTAAGCCTTCTGTTATTGAAGACCCACATTACACATGCCAGTATAAAAAATGCGGAGGGAGGCATTACCATCAGCGTCCATCGCATGATTTCCTCAGGCATTACCGCATATCCGAAAATAGTTCCGAAGCCCAGAATTTCTCTGAAGAATGATATGGTCAGCAATACAAAGGTGTATCCAAGCCCTGATGCCAGACCATCAAGGAATGATTGCAGAGGAGGATTTGATTGGGCAAAGCCCTCGGCTCTTCCCATTATTATGCAGTTTGTGATTATAAGCCCCACGTAGGGTCCCAGTGATTTGCTCATTTCAGGCATGTATGCCTTTAAAAATATGTCTACGATTATTACGTATGCGGAAATGATCAGAACCTGAACCATCATTCGTATATGCTTTGGGGTGTGCTTGTTCAGCAGTGAAACCGTCAAACTTGAAAAAGCTGTAACCAAGGAAAGTGCGATTCCCATAATCAGTGAATTCAGCATCAGATTCGTAACCGCCAGCGCGGAANNACTTCACCCCCTGCTCCAGAAACAATTTAAGTCCTTCATTGACCAGCTTTACAACTGCCGCCGAGGTTTGTGTTGCACCTGCAATGGTATCTACTCCGTCAAGGTAGCTTCCGTTACTGATACCCTGAATATCAATATTCCTGTATTGCTCCTTGTATGAGTTTTCCGCTATACGTCCGCCAAGTCCCGGAGTCTCTGACTGAGTTACAAACTCTATGCCGATAATTTTTGTATAGTCCTTGTTCAGTCCAATATATCCCGTGATTTTACCCCAAAGTCCGGGGCCGTCTACCGGAACAGCATATGCAACATCGCTGCCGCCTTCTGTAAGTACATACACATCGGTGTTGCTAACATTTTTCTGTGACACCCTCTCGTCAAAGATACTCTTTATTTCCTGAGGGTCATTATTTTCAGGTAGTATGTCAAATATGTAAAGTATTTTTTGACGCAGCTCACTTTGTTGGTTAAAGGCGATGGTGTCGGCCATCATGAAATTAAATGAAGCTAATATTGCAATAAACACGACAGTGACAATCATCATAAATACTATGGGATATATAAATGAANNTCTTTCTTGCAGCATTTTCTCTGATAAAGTAGTCAATAATGGGAGCAAATGTATTTCCCATCAATATGGCAAACATCATACCGCCGTTAAAAAGCGACAATGACCTTATGAGCAGCGTTACCACTCCTATAATTATTCCGTAAATCCATTTTCCCGGCTTTGTTTTAGGCGCGCTGATGGGGTCTGTTGCCATGAACACGGTTCCGAATAAAAATCCTCCCATGAGCATACCATAAAACGGATTGAGAACCGGTGCCTTAAACATAATAAG
>DOON01000192.1:0-614 GCA_003514865.1 Clostridiales bacterium | reverse complement strand
TCCTGCCATTATCTCCCATGATGCTACCTTTTTGTAAATAAGATATATTCCAGCTGCAATAATGAGAATCTTTGATGTTTCACCAATTACTCCCGGTACAATTCCTGACAGGAGAGACGAAATGTCGGTTAAGCTGCCTGTGTTTTTGAACAAAATCATGGGTGTGGCTCCGGTAATGGCGTCTATATGGCTTGTCACATAGGTTCCAAAGCCTCCGGGAAGTCCCATCGCCGCCTGATTCCATGAAATTGTAAGTGGCTCGGGAAAATTTACATAAATAAAAACTCTTCCTACAATTGCGGGATTAAAAATATTTTTCCCGAAGCCACCGAAAAACAGCTTTCCAAAAAACAACCCAAACAATATCCCAAGTACGGCAATCCATACAGGAATGGACACAGGCAGTGTCAGGGTATACAGCACACATGAAACAAATACTGCTTCAGATGCTTTGTTGCCGTAATGCTTTTCCCAGAAATATTCGGATGCCGTTCCTGCAGCAATAACTGCCGCAAGCAGCACAAGAACCCGAATACCAAAAAGATACACGGAAAAAACAACAATCGGCATTAAGGATAAAGGAACAGTACGCATCATCTTTTGATTCGTAAAGC
>DOON01000019.1 GCA_003514865.1 Clostridiales bacterium | reverse complement strand
ACCTAATGAATCCAGAGCCTCGGTTTTATCTTTAAATTCATTGATATCGCAGGTCGGAATGCTGTCAGGATCATTTATAAACAGCGCTATTATTAATCACACAACAATCAGCGGTTTGTGGCTCATTGGTGCGTGTGTGATAATAGCAACCATATTAATTATTCATAAGAAACTTATGTCACCACAAACTAAAAGCGAGGCTACATTATCTGAGGAAATAAATCAATATTAGTTTTTACAAATGAACGACTATTTTTTGCATTTTCTCCACAATAGCCACATTTATGATATAATATATTCACCAGAGTATTTATGGAGGTATCATGGCTGAGGTATTGAAATTAAATCATATAAGTAAAAAATTTGGTGATAAGGAAGTTTTAAAGGATATTGATTTCACTGTGAACAGCGGGGAAATCATAGGTTATATTGGCTCCAACGGAGCAGGGAAGAGCACGACCATCAAAATTATTTTAGGGCTTATAGACGATTACGGTGGTGATGTGTATGTGTTTGGAGAAAATGTAAGAGGGATGCACGAATATAAAAAAAGGATTGGGTATGTTCCCGAGGTATCGGATATGTATGATAACCTTACAGCACGGGAATACATAAACTTTATAGGGATGCTTTATGGAATAAGCTCTCAGAATGCTCTGTCAAAGGCAAAAGAAATGATGAGCGTATTTGGTATCGAGGATGCAATTGATGGGAGAATTCACACATTTTCCAAGGGTATGAGACAGAAGCTTTCCATAATAACGGGCATGCTTCACAATCCTGATATTTTGTTTTTAGATGAGCCGCTCAGCGGAATCGACGCAAACAGCGTCCTTGTGTTCAAAGAAATAATGCAGGGTCTGAAAAATACAGGCAAGACAATATTTTATTCTTCACATATTTTAGAGGTAGTAGAAAAACTGAGCGACAGGATACTGCTTTTGAATGAGGGTAATATTGTGATAGACGGCACCATGGAAGAGGTTATGCAAAAGCAAACTGACTCCTCTCTGGAATCTATTTTTAATGACATGACGGGCTTCCATAACCATGTGCAGCTTGCGGAACGCTTTGTTTCAGCATTCATGAGTTGAGGGTATTTATATGAACGGTTTTTTATCATTAAAAATTCTTGATAAATTCGGCAAGGCATTTACAAGTCTTGGCATTGATTATGAGGTCATGCGCGCTATTCTGGAGGCGAAGCTGACTTTGGACAGCAGGAGGGCTTCTCTTGCGGATAGTGGAAATAAAAGCAAATCCGAAAATATCTCCTTTATAAAAAGATATCTCCTTCATTTGATTTTCGGAGTATTTCTTGCGGCATTCATTTATTTTATAAAAGATGAAATGATTCGTATGATTTATTTCGCCGGAGCGTTTTTCTTTATGACGACAATGTATCTAATATCAGATTTCTCATTTGTGCTGCTGGATACAAGAGACAAAAACATTCTTATGACGAAGCCCATTGACGGCAGGGTCGTGTCCATGTCAAAGGTTCTTCATATTTTAATATACATGATAAGCCTGAATACATTTATTGCGGGGCCTTCCATGGCGGTAATTGTGTATCAAAACGGCATCGGGGCTGCCCCGGTGTTCATACTTGAAATACTTTTAATGGACCTTCTTATATTTTTAATCACGGCATTTATCTACATCCTTGTGTTGAGGTTTTTTGACGGTGAGCTGCTAAGAAATATAATAAACTTCATTCAGATAGCACTTACTATATTAGTGAGTATAGGTTATCAGATAGCCGTGAGAATGATTGATTTTACGGAACTCCAAAATATTTCATACAAATTTGAGTCTCATAACTATTTTAACCCCATACTTTGGTTCGGAGCGCCATTTGAAATATTGTTCAACAATGGAAGAGAGCCGTATCTATATGTATTTACGGTATTGATGATAATTGTTCCAGTAATTAGCTTTGCCATATATTTGAAGCTGAGCGGAAAAATGGAGTCTCTCCTGCTCAAGCTTGACGGAGAAGAGAGAGGGCGGTCACAGAATCGCAGATATGAGCGTTTTTTAGGTAACATCTTAAGTAAAAATGAAACTGTAAGGCAGGCATTTCACTTTTCTAACGGGATTTTGCGCAGCGACAGAAGCTTAAAGCTAAAAATATATCCGGCTCTAGCTACGGGAGTAATGGTTCCAGTTATAATGATTTTTAATTCCAGTACCAGAGGCAGTCAGTTGGAGACGACAGGATATGAGTACCTGTTTCTTTATTTTAACCTTATAATAATACCAAATATATTGAACCTTATGCTGTATTCATCAGCATGGAAGGGAGCATACGTGTATGGCTCTTCCGGATTTGGAGATTTCAAATCATTATACAGGGGAATCATGTTGTCGGCTGCGGTATTTCTTGTAATTCCTGTAATGCTGTTGAGCTGTGCTATTTATCTGATTCTTTTCAAGGGCAGATTTATAATGGATATGATTGTTTTTATACTTGCAAATATTGCGGTTATGCCCATTATGGGGAAATTGAGCTTGAAGGCTTTTCCATTTTCAATGTCTCTTGATGACTCCAATCAAAATAAAAACTTTGATGCATTTTTTGCTTCATTGGGTATTGTTGCTTGCACGGCTGCAATACATGGATTCTCACATATTGTACCAATGGGTATATACATCTGTACTGCTTTGATGATAATAAGCATACCGCTGAGCTGGAGTTTTGCCATACCCGGAAAAATAAAATGAATATAATTACTTATTTATTTTATGTATATTTTGGTATACAATAATAATCAGAATTTTATTGAACGGAGAGTTATATGATTAATGACGGTAAAAAACAGATATCTATTGTTAAGATAATTGTTTTCACAGGAATTGTGCTTTTGGCCGTATTAAATTTCAGCAAGATAATCAATATGTTATGGAAAATATACAATGTTTTGTCACCATTAATTTTGGGCGCCATAATGGCATTTGTGCTGAATATTTTGGTTGATACTTATGAAAGAATATATTTTCCGAAGAGTAAGAATAAAACAATAGTTAAGTCCCGGAGGGGAGTTTGTATATTTTTATCCATATTGACCATTGTCTTAGCTGTAATATTTTTTCTCAACATTATAATACCTCAGGTTGCCAAGTTCATATCTCTGCTGATAAAGGGATTTCCTGCAGTATATGACAGGGTTGTGAAATGGGCTCTAGAGCATGTGGATGATGTTCCTTTGCTTCAGCAAAGGCTGAAGGAGCTTAATATGAATGGAGAGGAAGTTCTGAAAAGAGGTCTGACAATTGCAGGCAACTGGGCATTCGGAACAGTTTCGCTCATAGGCTCTGCATTTGGCGCAATATTTGAAATAGTTGTAGCTTTGACATTCAGCATGTATATATTAGCGGACAAGGAAAATCTGAAGAGAAAGTTTGACAAGCTATTCAGGGTATATGTGAAGAAGGAAAAAATAAAAAAGCTGTACGAGGTGCTTAAAATTGCCGATGAATCATTTTCAAGCTACATTGTTGGACAGTGTAAGGAAGCTGTAATACTTGGAATTCTTTGCACAATAGGCATGGTTGTATTGGGCTTCCCCTATGCAAGGGTAATCGGACCTGTAATCGGACTTACTGCCCTTATTCCAATGGTGGGAGCATATATAGGCGCGGCGCTTGGCTTTCTTTTGATAGTTACGGTTGATTCCTTTCAGGCCGGTCTGTTCCTGGCATTCATTGTTGTGCTTCAGCAGGTTGAGGGTAACCTTATTTATCCAAAGGTTGTGGGTGGAAGCATCGGACTTCCGGGAATTTGGGTTTTTGCCGCTGTGATAGCAGGCGGAGGACTGATGGGAATACCCGGCATACTGTTTGGAGTACCTGTGGCAGCAACTATTTACAAGCTGCTAAGCAAAAGAGTTAACAAGAAACTAAGCTAAAGATAAATTTATGTCTAAGGAGGCTCCATGGAAGAAAATAAGAAAATAGAAACAATAGATGAATATATTGCGGAATATCCCGCAGAATTACAGGTAATTATGCAGGAGTTGAGGGGATTTATTAAAAAATGTGCTCCTGAAGCTACGGAGAAAATCAGCTGGGGTATGCCAACATTTTACCTGCAGGGAAACTTGGTTCATTTTGCAATGAATAAGGGATATATAGGACTGTATCCCGGGGAGTCTGGAGTTTCGGTGTTCATAGACGATTTAGCTGATTACACAACCACAAAGGGGTCAATTCATCTTCCGCTCAATAAGCCCATGCCATATGATTTGATTAAAAGGATTGTGGAATACAGGATAGATGAAAATAAAAAAATTGTCCAGGAAAGACTGGAAAAAAAGAAAAATAAGAAAAAGTAATGTATGCCTTAACCTCATTTTTTAAAATATTTTTTGAAAAGTGGGGTTATTTTAATATTTCAAAAATGAAAACACGGCTTTACTTACTCTAATATACAGAAAGGAAGGTACAGATGCAATGTTTGGAGCGAAAAATATTGACAAGGATAAATATATATCATGGATAGCTGAAAACAAAGAAATGATGTACAGAATTGCATTTGGTTATCTTCATGATGAAACTAAGGCTTTAGATGCCGTCGATGAGGCTGCGTATCTGGGATATGTTAATTTAAGCTCTTTAAAAGAGCCTCAATATCTAAAGACATGGGTCGTGCGAATCCTTATTAATGAGTGCCACAAAATTTTAAGGAAGAGCAAGAGGGAGTTTTATGTTGATGAAATTCCTGAAAACAGCAGGGATTTTGGTGAAGATACGGTGCATCTGAAGCTTGCGTTGAACAATCTGCCCGAGGAATTGAAAAAAATAGTGATTCTAAGGTATTTCGGTGGCTACACCATAGGTGAAACAGCAAAAATACTGGAAATTCCGGAGGGAACTGTATCTACCAGGACCAGAAAGGCCTTGAAAATGCTGCGGGTGGAATTTTCAGATTAGGAGGGAGTATGTCATGTCAGATAACAACGAAAAATTCAATAATTTAATAAATGAGTCCTTTAAATATCCTGAGGCGCTGTCCGGTACAGAGGACAGGCTGAGGATGCGTATGAATAAACATAGGAGGAAAAGAAGTTTTGTTGCTTCAATATCTGCTCTGGCAGCATCGCTGATGTTTGTTTTACTGGTAAACACAAGCACAGTTTTCGCAAATGCAGTTGCGGAAATGCCTGTCATAGGACAGCTTGCCGAATTTGTAAAATTAAATAAAAGCCTCAGCAAGGCAATTGAAAATGATTATGTGCAGAAGATTAATCTGATTGCATGGGATGGAGATAAAAGCCTTTTTTTACCCTATGTTATTGCGGATGAAAAAAATTTAGTGTTGTTTTTACGTCTGCCTGATGGATATAAGCTCGAGGACGGTGAATGGATTAATATATTCATAGAAAATATGTCAAACGGAAAAACCGGAGAAAAAATAGAAGGTTACAGCTATTCAGCCAGCGGAATATCTGCAGACGACATAAAGGATAATAGCTTTGCAATTATTCAATGCTACTTTGCTGATGGAAATCTCCCGAAATCCTTGGACATCGAATTAGAAATGAACTATGAGAGCAGAATATCGGAACATAAAGAAGAGACATCCATATATGATGAATATGAACCCGAAATGCAGTTGGAAAAAATGGGGGTATTCAAGTTCAGCCTGGATTTGGACGATTTTGCGGAGCCTATTATTTATGAAATAAATGAAAAACACACCGTAATGGGACAGCAAATTGTTGTGGACAACATCAAGGTGTATCCTGCGGGAACAGAAGTGAATTTTTTATTTTCCGATGAGAATACGGCTTGGATTAAGGGAATTGACGCGGAGGTGCTTCTTGAGAACGGGTCGGTATACAAAGGAAACGGCAATGGAATCAGCGCAATGCACTATGCAGAAAATAAAGGGATGAGTGTCTTCATTGAATCAAACTACTTTGACAAACCCGAAAAACAAAAGCTTGTAATCAATGCGATACGCTTGTTGAACAAGGACGAGGAATACATCACCGTGGATATTGACAACAAAAACATTGAACCAAAAGTCAAGGGAATGGAGTTAAAGCAGGTAATCAGTAAATCAGGAAGCGCAACCTTGGTTTTTTTTACAGAAACTGAGNNCATAATATTTATTTTCACATATAATTAAAGTAAAAGAGAACATAAAATTAAACAACAATATAAATTCAAGGACGGTTCAAGGAGGGATGACGAAACAAGTATTGTGTCAATGATATACGATATTATTTCGGGGAAGGAGTGAAAACAAATGTACTTGTATGTAATTTATGTAATTATTCTGATTTCTTCTTATGTTGCGCTAATATACAAACATGAAAGAAACGAAAAGGCCAGAAGGGGTAAAGAGATTTTGTCCATAGGAAAAAACAGACCGATTTCAGTAATTGGTATCATATTGATTGCTTTAATCTTGTTTTATTTTGCTATAATTGCTTTCAAGGCAAGAGGTATACGCAGAAGCTTCAACATCTATTTTGCCGATATATTTCAATTGTTTGATATTAAATACATTGAAAGCCTCATGGATTATTTTACTGATGAGGTGAAGGTGGCTCATCTCTTTAAAATGTCAAGTTACAGAGATCTTCTTTTCAAAGGATACATGCAAATTCCTATGCTGCTTATTGTTTTTGCACAAATGAGTTATCGAGAAAGCAGAGAAAATATAATTTATGAAGACGGGATAATGCTGGAAGGAAGACTGTGGAAATGGCAGGAACTGGCAGGCTTCAGTTGGAGTGAAAAAAATAACTGTAAACTGATTTTTTCATATGATTCAAAGCTGCTTCTGAGCAAACTGCACATTAAAGTCAAGGTAAAGCATGAGGACAGGGAGAAGATAAATGAAATTTTATCACAGTACCTTACAATTGAGGAATAAACAAAATAGCGCGGATTCCAAATTGAAGTCCGCCCTATTTCATTATTCTTTCATATTATTCATTCTCATACAGAAGCTCATATTCATTGCTCGACACATCCCTGTAAATACACTCAATTTCCGGTTCCATAAGAGCTTCGACATCCTCTGCATATGNNGTGAGTCTTGCACATATTCCACAGCTTGAACTGAGCTTTCTCGGTACGGGCTGCAGCAGGCAGGGGATTTTCATCTTCCGCATTTTGCTGTCAAATTTAATAGCTCCCGACTGAGTGTGAAATACTACGGTATATTTCATTTTGTTCCTCTTACAACAAATGTATCGTCGTCTTCTTCAATTTCAACGTTGAATCCGTTGCTTGAAAGATATTTTTTCACATTGGTTTTAGAAGTATTGTTGTCTGTTAAAACTTCGATTTTATCAGCTGCCGGATTGCTATCCAGCGCTTTTTTCGTCATCAGTACCGGTTGTGGGCAAGATGTTCCGCATGTATCTATTCTCATTGTTCCACCTCTTAACTGTTTTTTCTGATCAAATCAGAGTTAGCAACTGAAAGCACTGCTAAAAATACAAAGCATATTATTACGGCAGCCTGTCCGTTTGCTGTAGGGCCTTTTGCGCTTGAAGCAAGTGCGAAGTTATGAGCTAACGCCGCACCTACTATCATTCCGAATACCGTTACGG
>DOON01000047.1:5219-6570 GCA_003514865.1 Clostridiales bacterium | reverse complement strand
ATGCTGTTGTTGTAATTCTGTTTCTTGAAACCTGCTGGTCCATGTTAAACTGCTCTGCAACCATAAGTCTCAATGATCTGAATGCTGTGTCTCCTGATGTTATAGGAAGTACTATAACTCCTATAATCGCTACCATACCGCCTATTGGTCCAAGGAAAGTTTTTGAAACCAAGCCTACCATTATAGTAGGTGCTGTTGCAATATCTGTTCCTCTTCCGAACAATATCATTGCTCCCGCTGCCCAGCACATTGCTATGAAGCCTTCAACAAGCATCATATTAAAGAATGTAGTTCTTCCTTCTTTCTCACTCTTAACTGTTCTTGAAATCAATGTAGCCTGAGTTGCGTGGAATCCTGACATTATACCACATGCAACAGTAATGAAGAATACAGGTATAAACGGTAATTTTTGTGGATGCTGACTGAACATTCCTGAGAATGAAAGGTTAGTAAGGTTTGCGCCTCCGTCAAGCATAACTCCCGCAAAAATTCCTACTGCGGAAAGAACCAGGAATGCTCCGAATATAGGATATATTCTTCCGATAATCGCATCGATTGGGAATAAAGTAGCTGCTAAGTAGTAAAGGAATATCAAGCCATATACTATCCATACAGTAGGATTGCTAACTGCTGCTTGCTGTGAAAGAACCTGTGTAACAATCAGGTCTCCGGGTGTATATACAAAAACAACACCAACAAGGAACATCAGTATCCATAGGAAGAAATTATATGCTTTAATAACATTGTTTCCAAGATATTTTTTTATTAATTTAGGCATTTGTGCTCCGCCGTTTCTCATGGATATCATTCCTGAAAAATAGTCGTGCATGGATCCTGCTAAAACGCATCCTATAGGAATTGTTATAAAAGCTATAGGTCCGAACAATATACCCTGAATTGGTCCGAATATAGGTCCTGTACCTGCTATATTCAGCAATTCAATCAATGAGTTCTTCCATTTTTTCATTACGACAAAGTCTATACCGTCAGCCTTTGAAATTGCCGGTGTTTCTCTGTCATCTGGTCCGAATACCTTTTCACAGAATGCTCCGTAAAAATATCCGCCCACAACAAGGATTATAATTCCGATTAAAAATGTTGCCATAAAAACTTCCCTCCTTATTTTAAATAAAAATACTGTAAAATAAATAATATTGTACTTTTATTTTACAGTTTCATTTTACCTATATTATAGGACTATGTCAATATTTTTTTACACTCATTCCATTTTTTTCATTATATTAAATTTATAACGTTGTGCAACATGCTTTTATTTTTTTATGGCGTAACTGCTCATCAGGCAAGAAAGTACACAACACACAATGAGCACAATCAAACCCGAAAGAAAAGA
>DOON01000047.1:0-5175 GCA_003514865.1 Clostridiales bacterium | reverse complement strand
TGGCTCCTATGACAGTCTCATAAGCCCCCATGTACATCAGAATAATGGATGCGCTTATACCTGGTATTATTGTGCCAAAGCCTATTATTATGCCGTATGCCACTATGTGAACAGGACTTGTTTCCACGTCCTTTATTATATTGACAGCATTGTTTTCAAGATATGTAATTATCAAGGTAAGGATCAGTGAAATCATGAACGGTACAAGATATTTATTTCTATACCCTTTTTTATTTGCCTCATTTACGACCGCGGGGAGTGTTCCCAGCATAAGTCCCGCAAAAGCGTATCTGACACCCATCTCGTAATTTTTAAAAAGGAATTCTATTATTCGGCTGAATAATAGCACTCCGGTAGCGCTGCCTATGCCTATCGGTATGAAAAACAGCAGGTTTTCCTTAAAATCTCTGTCTAAATGCGCTATGAAATATGTAATTTTATCATAAAGTCCAAAAATGACGGCCAAAGCACCGCCGCTTACTCCTGGAGCTATCGCACCTGCTCCTATTACCATTCCTTTTAAAAACCCTGACATAAAATTCATATTACCACACACCTTATATTTTTTGCTGCTTGGTCTAATTATATATTCAAATATTTTCAAAAACAATAAAATTTTGTCACATTACATTTATTTGTTTTTATATTTAACTATGCTTATCCCCATTAAAATCGGCCTCACGCTTTACAGAAAAATCCTGTAAAATGGAGAGGCCGTCTCATTACTGTTTAATAATTTTCACAGTTAAGCTGGTAATACCCCTGCGGGTAATGACAAATTGGGCATATTTCAGGCGCGCAGTTGCTCCATACAAGGTTCCCGCATATTAGACACACCCATACAGTGCTATATGTCTTGCAAAAAACCTGATTATTTCGGATGTTCTGAGCAAGCTGATTAAATCTGTACTGCTGGTGACGTTCAATAAGGGCAATACCTTCAAACATATTCGCAATATCAAAATATCCTTCTGTCCTAGCTGCTTCCGCATACTGCATGAACAGTTCGTTTCCCTCGTATCCTTCAGCCTCTGCTGCGGTCTCCAGATTCTCAAGTGTCGTGGGCATTGTTCCCTGCAGCATAAATCTCATCCATATTTCCGCATGCTGCTGCTCGTTCCTTGCAGTCAAATCAAATATGTTGCCGATTTGCTGATATCCTTCTCGCCGCGCCTGCTCGGCACTGATATTGTACTTTGTGCTTTCCGTTGCTTCAAGTTCGAAAGCTGCCTGTAAGTTTTTATATGTCTGGCTGTTGATAAAATCATTTACCATATGTTCACATCCTCTAAGTATTATACATTATATTATGTATATCGCTTTATAAGGTGTGAGGCATATACTAAATTTCCAACAATAGATGCTGCCGTAAGGCGTTTTTTATCATTCAAAGCTTCTTTTGAACCGTTCACTAAGCTCATCTCGCATATCTATGCTCCTGTAATATTCAGCTATAAGCATGGAGGCAGGTTCTACGGATTCCGTATACAGCCTGTATAATGCATCGTTAATTTCAATACATCTCTTAATCGGCTCAAAGCCCATGATCAATCCCGACATGCTCTCATAATTTCCTGACAGCCTGAGCCCTAATATTATGAGAGACCTTTTAATTCGTCCCGGTGAAACTAAGAAGTCCAGATAGAATTTCATTGATTTCAATGCCCTGTACACATCCTTTTCAGAAATACCGTCAAAAAACCACGATATTACCCGTGCGCTGCGTGAGCTCACCGCAATATGAGATGTGGGCTTGAACAAAATAGGATTAAAATTGTTTTTCAGCATGAAAAGCCTGTCAAATTCCGTTTCAATGGCACCGTGAGAGAGACTATCTCCCTCTTTCCGGCTTATGAAAGGATGACATTGGCTGTCCAGCATGAAATGACATATGAACCCCATTATATATGCAGCTGCGCCCTCATAATCAGGGCACTCTGATATGATCTTTCTTGCTTTTTCAAAAAACAAGTCCGCATTCATGCTGTGAAGGCGATGCCCTCTCTTACTTATATCATTCGCTTTTAAAGGCTTATAATAAAACAGTACATCCGGACCGTGAAGTCCTATATCAAACAAATTTATATTTTCATTAATTACTCTCTTTGTATTTCCGTTCAAAAGCTCCAATACTTCATGACCGAAACACTAATGAGCATATGTNNTTATACTGAAATAACCATCAGGCAGCAACATCTCAACAGTAAGCAGCTTTTCCTTTATGTGAAGCCCACCACCATAACCAACCAAACTTCCGTCCGCGCCAATTACCCTATGGCACGGTATGAAAATCATTATCGGATTTCTGTTGTTTGCCATTCCCTCTGCTCTCGATGCCTTTGGGCTTCCTACAGCTTCAGCCACCTGCTTGTAGCTTCTCGTCTCTCCGTATGGAATATTGCAAAGGGCAGCCCAGACCTTCTTCTGGAACTCCGTTCCCTCGGGGTTCAGCGGCAGATCAAAGCTCGTCCTCCTTCCGTCCAGATATTCTATTAACTGTTCATAGGCTCTTCTTATGAGCTCTGTTTCATGTATATTTGATGTACATTCACTGATATCTCCCGCAACTTCCATGGATATAATTTCTGTTCCGTCATCGCTTATGGACATCCTTCCGATTTCGGTATCATAAAAAAATGTATTTTTCATGAATTGCTCCTGTTTTTTAATTTTAATGATATAATATAACACCCAGCATCTCTATTCAATATTTAATTCAAATTGCCCTTATCTATATCCGAAAATTCTATCCTTACCATTTCATCCAAGTTTTCATAATTAATAACCCTGCAATTATTCAATGAATATATGTTTTCATTTTTTTTGCATGGAAGCTTTATTGTAAATATACTTCCTTTTCCCATTTCGCTTGAAGCTTTTATGCTTCCGCCGTGCATTTCAGTTATATCTTTTGCGAGCCTTAAGCCTGTGCCGCTGCCTTCCGCTTTTCTTGAAAGAGATTTGTCAACTTGTCCAAATCTTTTACATATGTTGTTAAGATTATTTTTTTTAATGCCTATTGCCTCATCCGCGACGGATATTTCCACCGAATCGCACTTTATCAAGACATTTACTGATACTTTTCCTTCCTTACGCGAAAATTTAACAGAATTTGATAATATATTAAGCAGTACTCTTTCAATTCCTTCAACATCAACCATCATATATTTTTNNAAATACAAACTTCAGCTTCTTTTCGGTAATTATCCTGGATACTGCATTTACCACCTCTTCCACCAGCTCAACTATGTTCACATAATTGTGATTCAACTTATACAAGCCCGTTTCAATTTTATGTAAATCTAACATATTATTTACTACCTTCATTAATCTGAAGCTGTTTTGCTTGATGGAATCAAGGCTGAATTTTATTTTATCAAAAGCTTCATTTTCTTCGTCAGATTTTATATAAAGCTCTATAAGCTGGGCTGCGCTGTAAATTATGTTCAAAGGAGTTTTAAGCTCATGAGAAGCATTTATGAACAATTCATCATTTATTCTGATATTTTCTTCAATATTTATGTCGCCACCGTTTTCAGCACATATCTCTGCGCCGTTTTCGCCTGCGCCGATCTTAGCAGTAGAATCTGCATTTGCGGCAAAAGGTATAACATGAGCATTCTTCAACTTATACATATAACCTCTCCCCCTTCCGGTTTATCATTTGTTCTTAACTTATATCCTATACATTCGTATTTAAAACATTAAAATTTATGCGAAAACAAATAATTTTAAAAAAAAAAGAATTTTAAACAAAAATAATGTCGAAATTTATCATACCAAATATAATTATTGTTGGTTTCCAAATATAGTGATATAATTTTCATCATATTATTTGAGGTATTGTTTTATGGACATTAAATTTTCAAGTTATAGTAATTTACTGGCTGATTGCACCATGTGTCCGAGGAATTGCCATGCAGACAGACTGAACGGCAAAAAAGGATATTGCAGGGAAACTGATGCCCTGATTGTTTCAAGGGCTGCACTTCATATGTGGGAGGAACCCTGCATCTCCGGAGAAAGAGGATCCGGCACCGTTTTTTTCAGCGGATGTTCCATAGGGTGCGTGTATTGCCAGAATTATAATATTTCAAGAGGGCTTGCCGGGAAAGAAATTTCAATTGTCAGGCTTTCAGAAATCTTTAAGGAACTTCAACAAAAGGGCGCACATAACATCAACCTTGTAACTCCGGGCCACTATATACCACACATCATTAAAGCTATAACCCTCAGCCGGCAAAACGGTTTAAAAATTCCCGTTGTATTCAATACCGGCGGATATGAAAAAATCGAAACGTTGAAATTGCTGGAAGGCATTGTGGACATATATCTACCCGATCTGAAATATATGGATGAATGTGTTGCTCTTAAATATTCGAACTGCCGCGATTACTTTTATTATGCATCAGAAGCAATAAAGGAAATGTCACGGCAGGNNTAGGTTGGAATTCCTGAATTTGATTCAGATGGCATCATGAAAAAAGGATTAATAGTCCGTCACATGATGCTTCCGGGATATCTGGAGGATTCCAAAAAAATTATAAAATATCTGCACGAAACATTTGGAAACAAAATATACATGAGCATAATGAATCAGTATACACCACTCTCTCATGTGGAAAAGTATCCGGAAATAAACAGAACGGTCACTTATGATGAATATGAGGAGCTTATAGATTATGCCATAAGCATAGGGGTGGAGAACGGATTCATTCAGGATGGAGAAACGCAGTCTGAAAGCTTTATTCCTGATTTTAACGAGGAAGGGGTATAGCCCCTTCCCAAATATGCAGCATCAGCTTATATTTCATCTTCTTCCGGTTTGTATATCTGTATGGTATCTTTTATGCTCTTGGCTTCATAAAGGGCATGGTCCGCATTGACAACCATGCGTGCAATATCAGACTTCTGTTTGTGTGATGCTATTCCGACACTTACCGTAAGCTCTCTGTCAGGCAATATTCTTACCGCCGCCTCATTCATGTATTTCTGTATCCTCGCACATATGTCCACCACATTGTCAACACTTCTGTTCTTGAACAAAATACAGAATTCATCACCTCCAAATCTGAATGGAAAACCGTCTTCACAGTTTTCGGTCATTGCGTTGCCCATTTCTATAAGACACTTGTCCCCTATCAAATGGCCAAGCGCATCGTTCAACGATTTGAA
>DOON01000031.1:521-3689 GCA_003514865.1 Clostridiales bacterium | reverse complement strand
TGCCATGCATAAATTGCCTATCAAATGCAAATTTGTTACCAAAGATCAGGCATCAGAAAAGGATGGTGAAGCAAATGAAAGCTAATGAATTAAGAAATAAATCCGTTGAAGAGCTGAATAAATCAGTATCAGATTTGAAAACAGAGCTTTTCAATTTAAGATTTCAACTTGCAACCGGAGAGCTTGACAATCCGATGAGAATAAATAAAGTCAAGAAAGATATTGCCCGTGTTAAGACAGTTCTAAGAGAACGTGAATTAAACATTAACGCGCAGTAATAAGAAAGGAGGATCTTTACTTTGGAAAGAGGCAACAGAAAAGTAAGAATTGGAAAAGTAGTTAGTGATAAAATGGATAAAACTATCGTAGTTGCTACTGAGAAGCTTGTAGCACATCCTCTTNNAAGAGTAATGGGCGGTTCAGTCGTAAAGTATGGCAATATTGGCGATATAATTGTATGTGCGGTTAAATCTGCAACACCTGGAGGAGTTGTTAAGAAGGGTGATGTAGTAAAGGCTGTAATAGTGAGAACTAAAGCAGGCGTTAGAAGAAAAGACGGCACATATATAAAATTTGACGAAAACGCAGCGGTTATTATCAAAGAAGATAAGACACCGATAGGAACTCGTATATTTGGACCTGTAGCAAGAGAATTAAGAGATAGAAAATTTATGAAGATAATCTCACTGGCACCGGAAGTACTTTAATGGGAGGTGTATAAAGATGCACGTAAAAAAAGGCGATAAAGTTGTAGTTATAGCAGGCAGCGACAACGGTAAGATTGGTAAGGTTCTTACAAGCATGCCAAAGCAGAATAGAGTCATCGTTGAGGGTGTGAGAATGGTTACAAAGCACAAAAAGGCTACTAACCAGATGCAGCAGGCAGGTATTTTACACCACGAAGGCGCTATTGATGCTTCAAATGTTATGCTATATTGTGACAAATGCAAATCAGGCGTAAGAACTGAAGTTAAAATAGAAAACGGAAAAAAAGTAAGAGCATGTAAAAAGTGCGGTTCAGTTTTATAATAATGCTCGAAAGGAGGTACGAACAATAATATGGCTAGATTAAAAACGACATATAAAGAACAAGTAGTGCCGGCACTGATGGAAAAGTTTCAGTATGAAAGCATTATGCAGGCACCTAAAATAGAGAAAATAGTTATTAATATGGGCGTTGGCGAAGCTAAGGAAAACCAAAAATTCTTAGACAACGCAGTTGAAGAAATGACAATTATAGCAGGTCAGAAGCCTGTTGTTACAAAAGCCAGAAAATCAATTTCTAACTTTAAGTTAAGAGAAGGCATGGCCGTAGGCTGCAAGGTTACTTTGAGAGGAGCTCACATGTATGAATTCTTCGATAAGCTTGTGAACATTGCGCTCCCAAGGGTTAGAGACTTCAGAGGTGTTTCAAAGACAGCCTTTGACGGAAGAGGAAATTATGCTTTAGGTATAAAAGAGCAGTTGATTTTCCCGGAAATAAACTATGATAAGATTGATAAAATAAGAGGTATGGACATAATCATAACAACCACGGCCAACACAGACGAAGAAGCACGTGAGCTTTTGAAATTAATGGGAATGCCTTTTAGTAAGTAAGGGAGGAGCGAAAATGGCAAAAACATCTCTAAAAGTTAAACAACAGAGAAAACAAAAATTCTCTACGAGAGAATATACAAGATGCAAGATTTGTGGAAGACCTCATGCTTATTTAAGGAAATTCGGTATATGCCGTATATGCTTTAGAGAACTGGCTTACAAAGGTCAGATACCTGGAGTTAAAAAAGCTAGTTGGTAAAATTTTATATAATGGAAGGAGGTTACTTACATGGTAATGACAGATCCTATCGCAGATATGTTAACGAGAATAAGAAATGCTAATCATTCAAAACATGAATTTGTTGATATACCCGCTTCTAAGATAAAGAAGGAAATAGCTAACATCTTGTTGGAAGAAGGATATATTAAGGGCTTTGATGTTATAGATGACGCTAAGCAAGGTATTATAAGAGTTGAACTTAAATACCAGAAAAACAAGGAAAGAGTTATAACAGGCATTAAGAGAATATCAAAACCTGGCTTGAGAGTTTACGTAGGAAAAGAAGAAACTCCAAAGGTTCGAGGTGGCTTAGGTATAGCTATACTTTCAACATCACAAGGAATTGTGACAGATAGAAAAGCAAGAGCACAGGGTGTTGGCGGAGAAGTAATCTGCTACGTATGGTAATAATAACGAATAGGAGGTGCTAAGATGTCAAGAATAGGTCTTAAGCCTATAGAGATACCTGCAAATGTTGAAATATCACTCGATAACAATTATGCAGTTGTTAAGGGACCAAAAGGAAAGATCGAACAACAGCTTCCAAAGCAAATCAAAATTGAAGTTGAAGGTTCAGTGATTAACGTTTCAAGAGTAAATGATCAGAAAGAAAACAGATCACTTCACGGTCTTACAAGAACTCTTCTCAACAACATGGTAGTTGGAGTTACGCAGGGATTTGAAAAAACACTTGAAATTGTAGGTGTTGGATATAGAGCACAAAAACAAGGAAGCAAATTAGTATTGAACTTAGGTTTCTCTCATCCTGTTGAAATGGAAGATCCGCAAGGAATTGAAACAGCAGTTGAGGGTACAAATAAAATCACAGTTAAAGGTATTGATAAGCAGCAGGTAGGAAACTATGCGGCTGTAATCAGAGACTGGAGAAGACCTGAACCTTACAAAGGTAAAGGTATCAAATACACTAATGAAGTTGTTAGACGTAAAGCAGGTAAGACTGGTAAATAACAAGGAATTTAAGAAAGGAGTGAGTATTAGTGCTTAAAAATGTTGACAAGAATCAGAAGAGAATTGAAAGACATCACAGCATAAGAAATAAAATCGAAGGAACTCCTGAGAGACCAAGATTAAATGTTTTTAAAAGCTCTAAGCACATATACGCTCAAGTAATCGATGATGCTACTGGCACAACTATTGCGTCTGCATCAACATTGGATAAAGAGATAATAGCTCAGGCAGCTGAGCTCAATAAATCTGATGCAGCTAAGTTAGTGGGCAAGGCAGTAGGAGAAAGAGCGAAAAATAAAGGTATAAATGCAGTAGTTTTCGATAGAGGCGGATATTTATATCACGGTAGAGTAAAATCCCTTGCAGAAGGTGCAAGAGAA
>DOON01000031.1:0-434 GCA_003514865.1 Clostridiales bacterium | reverse complement strand
AGGTGGTAGAAACTTTAGATTCAGCGTGTTGGTAGTAGTTGGCGACGAAAATGGTCATGTTGGAATAGGAATGGCAAAAGCTATTGAAATTCCGGATGCCATCAGAAAAGCAATCCAAGATGCTAAAAAGAATATGATTGAAGTGCCACTGATTAACACAACAGTGCCACATGAAATAATCGGCAGATTTGGCGCAGGCAGAGTTCTCATAAAACCGGCAAAAGAAGGTACAGGAATCATAGCCGGAGGTCCTGTTCGTGCAGTATTGGAATTAGCAGGAGTAAGAGACATAAGAACGAAGTCATTAGGATCAAGTAATCCTAGAAACGTAGTAAACGCAACAATTGAAGCCTTAAAACTTCTGAAAAAACCTGAGGATGTAGCAAAAGTCAGAGGTAAATCCGTAGAAGAAATATTAGGTTAAGAGGTGAAAA
>DOON01000161.1 GCA_003514865.1 Clostridiales bacterium | reverse complement strand
AGAACCGTCCCCTATGGTCTTGAATGCAAGGAGGAAAAGATGAAAAAAAGATTTAGCTGTAATTTTATAGCTGTAATGGCAGTTGTATTGGTTCTTTCAGGTACAAATGCATTTGCTGCCGATAAAAATGTAAACGTTAGTCTGCCGTCTTTCAAGGTGACATTGAATGGAAGTGAAATAGACAATTTGTATAGTAAGTATCCTCTGATTGTTNNAGGATATCACTTATTTCCCGATGACATTTGGTGGATGCAGATACCTTGGCTTGGAAACAAAGTGGGACCAGAAGGAAGGACTTAAAATTAATAAAACAAATATCAGTTATCCTTTAGAGGAATACAAAACGAATCAGAAAAATTCAGCTAACTATACTGCTTCAATCCCAGAATTTAATATTAAGATTAACGGAAAAATGGTGGATAAAAGCAATGCCGAATATCCTCTGCTGTCCTTCAGAGATATAACGTACTTTCCGCTTACATGGGGATACGGAGTAAATGAGTTTGGATGGGATTATCATTTCGATAGTGATAGCGGACTTGTGATAAGTTCTCAAAATGCATCTCCAAAGCTGTTGGAACTTGTTGATTATTTATATAAAGAAAATGAATATGGCAACTTTATTGTACACAATGATTATATATATTACGCCGGCAATAATGGTGCTATATATCAAGCACCCCTGAATGATTTGAAGAATAATAAGAATACATATCAGTTGCCAAAAGATACTTATTTTGATGAGAGTGAAGATATATATGTAAAACCATATTTCAGTCACCGTGATGGAGGAGTTATTTTTTCATACAGTACAAGCGGAACAAAGGGAATGACGTATGAAATTGCAATAAATGCGGACGGAACGACAATGGAGCCTGTAGCTATAGGACCTTTTATTGCACCTGAAGTATCTGATGAAGGATTGCTTATGTATAAATCAAAATCCAGTTATGAAACAGACAATTACCGATATATGATAACATCAAATATAAAAATAGAAAATGATTCGCAAAGAATTTACAAGATAAATAAGGCAACGGGCAAAATAGCGTGGTCTTGCGAAAAGCCTGCTGAAGCGTTTAAGTATCACAATGAAAGATTATATTTTGTCAGTGATGACAGAATGCTCTATTCACTATCCTTAGATGATGAAACAATAAGATTGGAAAGCAGCGAACTTGTATATAGAGAAAATTATGAAGTGCTTGGAAAGGATATTTATTATATCAGCGACAAGGACCAAAAAGTATATAGAGAGGGAGATAATAATCCTCTTAATTCGGGCGAAACAGGTGAAGCTATACAATTGACAGGAGACTATATTGTTATAACTTTCAATACAACATTGAACAACAGTTACAGGAGTATAGTATATGACAAAAACGGAAATATGGCTTTTATTCTTCCAAGAAAAATGAGCACAGTATCTGCTGATTCAAATAGAATGATATATTTTGATGAATTAGAAAAGAAAGTTTTTTTAGTCGAAATGAAATAAGGCTGCTTCAATTGTAAAAAGAAGAACACATACAGTAATCATAAAACAGAGTTTTTTCTTATAAAGTCAAAATATATAGTTTAGAAAGGACGAATCTTCATTAAACCAAATTCATCGACTGCATCATTATAGCAAGACTATTGAAATAATTATCCTAAATATATAAAGCTTAAGGATTTCGATACTGTAAAATTAGTATCGGAATCTTTTTTCATCTGTGGTTATATTGGTCGTAAATGACAAAAGTACTTCCGGATAATCATAGACAAGGAAGTGGATGCATAATTTATTATATGGAAGGTAAGTGCAAAAAAAGAAGATGTATAGAATCTATAGTGCTAAAGCAGCGTACGGAGAGGAGAGCTAGTACTAAGGCACGTATTATCGACTTGTACAAGGAAACAGCTGCAAATGCGTGAAAATTATGATTGGGTGTAACATAAGCTGACTGCCACATATGCTAAGGGTTGTACCATGCTGATTTGTTTTTCTGAGTTAGCTGATAATAATTACATATATTCTTTTTAATCACACTGATATGGATTAGGTATATATATTCATATGCTAAATCTGACATATAACTAATGAAGGCATCTACTTTATACACCAGAATACTCGGAAAAATTTTTTAAGAAAAGAACATTGGAATGCATGGCTTTTTTTATCAAAGAAAATTAGATGCTAATTTTTTTTCTTCGCACTTTTGTTGAATAGAAATTAAATTTATAAATTATTATACAATAGAAGCATCAGCAGAGGAGGTATGTATGGGAAAGTTCAATAACTTCAGAAGTAAAATTGCGGATGATTTGGAAATACCGAACNNCCGAATGATGCCATGTCGGATAATTTCAATTTGAGGATGCATGGAAATAAGAAGGTAATAATAGAAAACCACAGCGGAATAATAATTTATGAGGATGATGAAGTAGGGATAAGAACTATTGAAAATAACATTTTTATAAAAGGGTCAAAATTTAAGATAGAGGAGATTAACAGCGACAGTATCGTCGTTAAAGGAAATATTAAAGAAATAATGTTTGCCGAAAAGGAGTAAGTATGCTTACATTTAAGTTAATATCTTTTTTGAAGGGATATGTGGTTATACGCCTGAAGGTGTCAAACAGCGAGAAAGTATTGAATTTACTCCGGAGAAAAGGCATCAGTATATGGGATGCAGAAAAAAAAGAAGATGGGATGAAATTTAAAATATCCTATGATGACTATAAGGCATACCAGGAAATAATAAAAGAGACAAAGATGGAGGCTGTCAGCTCAAATGGTCTTGCAATCAAGCTCAGAAAGCTTAAGGTTCGGAAAGGATTCCTTGTGGGACTTTATATATTAGGTATATGCCTGTATGTTCTGTCATCTCTTGTATGGAATATTGAAATTATAGGAACAAATCAGATAACGGCAAATGACATTAGAAAAACTTTGGAGGATAACAGCATATCCATTCCGGTCGCGCGCTCAAAGCTGAAAAACGAAAAAATAGAGACACTGCTGTATAAAAACTTTGAAAAATTCAAGTTTGTAGAGGTACAAATTGAAGGCTCAAACCTTATAATATTCGTAAAAGAAAAAAAGCCTGAGCAGGCAGAAATAAAAAGCAATGAGCCTTCAAGCATTATTTCAAAGAAAAATGCAATAATAAATAAGGTGGTTGCTAAAAGCGGTCAGCCTGTGGTCAAGGAAGGCGATGTGGTGTACAAAGGCCAGACATTGGTCATGGGAATGATAAAAAACAAGACCGAGGAATTCATGATGGTGCCGTCAGAAGGAATTATTTACGGAAAGACATATTACAATTTTGAACTCCGGGAGGAAAAGGCAAAAAACATTGAGGTTGATTCCAAAAGAAGTAAAAATGTTTATTACTTGCAATTAAATGGCAGCAGTATTAAAATAATAGGTGACAAAGCACCTTTTGAAAACTATAATTATAGGGAGAGAACAGTTAAAATTCCTATAGTTTCAAATTTATCCGATATTGCGATATTAAAGGGCACTTATTACGAACAGGTTGTAAAGGCTGTGGAAATAGATNNATGACGATTTATTAAAAATGTGTGGTGTGGATGCGAGAATATTGACGTCATCGCTTAATTATGCTGAGGATCAAGCATATTACTACCTGAGAGCGCAAATAGAGGTTATTGAGGACATAGGAGAAAAGGTCAGATTGTATCCTGTTCAGGACAACAATGTGGAAGCAGAGCAATAGGGAGGATTAATGGAATTACACGAAGAAAATATTTTGATGGCAAACGAGGAAAATCTCGTAAAGCTGTTGGGAATACATGATAAAAATATCAAAATTATAAAGAGCTATTTTGATGTGAATATTTTAATACGCAGTGGAGTTATTAAGGTAACCGGCGACAAATCGAAGACCGAAGCAGTTGTAAAGATACTGAAGGATATGATTAAGGTGGTTGATACTGAAGGAGAAATCAGTGACCAGAAAATAGTGTACATAATTGAATCCAATAATAACAACCAAAAAGTGGATTACGATGTAATACTAAAGGATGCTATAGTGACC
>DOON01000204.1 GCA_003514865.1 Clostridiales bacterium | reverse complement strand
CCGTAAACTACCAGCTTATATGGTTTATCCTTGTATAAATCCTTCAGCGCAGCTGCTGCATATACTATGGCAGGCCCCTGCATATGATGACCACATGCATGCCCTAAATCCTCAATTGCATCATATTCACATAGTAATCCGATAGATGGTCCGTTTGTTCCGTTTTCATAAATTGCTCTGAAAGCTGTTTCCAGTCCTCCTATTCCCCTTTCTACTGCAAACCCGCTATTATCCAAGTATTCCGTCAAAACTTCCATTGCTTTATATTCTTTAAAATCATACTCCGGATTGTCAAATATGTAGTCTGACATATCAGCAATCCCGCTTTTTATTGAATCTAAATAATTAAAGATTTTATTTTTCATTTCCGTTCTCCTAATACTAAAATGGTCCGTATCCAATCATATTTCCTGCTACAACAAAGATTAACCCAGCTATGAACCACATCCCTATAAGCGGACCTATAAATTTAATCCATTGAGGATATGTAACCTTTGAAAGTGATAAATAAGAGTTCATATTTGAAGCAGTAGGATTAATGGAATTTGTAATTCCATCTGATAATGCAAATGCCAAAACGGCTATCTGTCTTGTTACACCCGTTAAATCCGCAACAGGTATCATTAGAGGCATTGTGGCTGCCGCTTGACCGCTTCCTGACGGTATAAGGAAGTTTAACACAGCATGGATAAGATACATACCGATTGCTGTAAGCTGCGGAGGAAGTTGACTCAGTACATTTGAGAATGAACGGACAATGGTATCCAATATCATTCCGTTTTGCAACACTATCAATATACCTCTTGACAGACCTATTACCAGCGCTCCAAAAGCCAGTTCTTTTGCTCCGGAAACAAACTCTTTTCCGATTTTACTCGGTTTAAGACCACCTAAAATTCCTCCTATTACACCCATCGCCAAGAATACAGTGGCCATTTCATCAGTTCCCCACTCATATTTGAAAACACCATGTATTAAATATACAAATCCCACAACTATGGTTAACAAAACCATGTAGTGCTTAGCCTGCATGTTTGCTTCTATATCTATGTCATTGACATTTGCGGCTTCTACCTTTTCGAGTTCATACACTATGCTTTTTGCCGGGTCTTTTTTTATCTTATCGGCATACTTCATTAAATACACACTCAATATAGTCAATAAAACAATGTGTATTAACACCCTGTATCCTACACCTGAAAATAGCGGTAATTCAGCAATTCCTTGTGCAATTCCTACATTAAACGGATTCATGATTCCTGCGGCAAATCCGCCTGCCATACTTACTGTGACCATTGCGGTACCAACTAACGCATCAAATCCTACCTTTCTCGCAAGAGCAATGCCAATAGGCACAAATATCAGTGATTCATTTGACATGCCCATAAATGCTCCTCCTAAAGAAAATGTAAAACATAAGATAGGTATTAAAAATTTTTCTTTTCCGTTCATAGCCTTTACAATTTTACCTATACCTATATCGATGGCACCTGTTCCGGTGATTATCTGAAATGAGCCTCCAACCCGCAATACAAAGAATATTAATCCTGCAGTAGCTTTCATGCCTAAAGGAACAGCATCAAATACTTCGAGAAAACCGGTTGGACTTTGTTCTACGGANNAACAGTTATACCCTTTTCATTTTCATACCTGTCATATTCACCTGCCGGTATTATATAGGTAAATATTGCAGCCACAATAATTATTGTAAAAATCAGCACATACGTATGGGGAATTTTTACATTTGCAAAATCAATTTTTTTCTTTACTTCCTTATCCATTTTATTCCTCCGCAAATTATATGGTTTCAATTATTTTATAGTATTTAACTGCACAGCTTTTACTTTATTAATGATATCAATTATACTTCCGTCTCTGGATTCAACTATGCCGACTATTTCGTCATCAAATTCGGGCAGTACATATTTCCCAGCAATATTCAGAGCCTCATCTTTAAGCTCCTCAATAGTTTTTATAGGTAATTTTGTACATTTTAATTTTTCGATTAAGTCATTTCTCAGCGGATTAACAGCTATTCCCTTATCGGTAACCACAATATCAATATTGCTCCCTGGTGTTACTGTTGTAGTCACTTTTTCTCTTATTATCGGAATTGTTTTCCTCACAAGAGGTGTAGTTATTACCCTAAGCTGAGCTCCGTCTGCCGTGTCAGGATGCCCGCCCTGTGCCCCCATAATCACACCGTCTGACCCGGTCAATACATTGACGTTAAAATCAATGTCGACCTCTGTAGCAGAAAGAACAACTACATCAAGCATATTTACAACAGAACCCTTATTATATGGGTTTGCATACATCGAAGCAGACATTTCAATGTGATTTTCATTTCTTTTAAATGACTCTGCAGCTCTTGCATCAAATGTCTGTGTATCCAGCAGAGCTTTAAAATAATTTTCCTCTAATAAGTCCACCAATACCGATGTAATTCCTCCCGAAACAAAGCTGCCGCGAACCTTCTTCTCCTTCATGTGCTCCTTTAAAAATTTAATTACAGCAAGAGATGATCCGCCGCTTCCTGCCTGAAAGGAAAATCCCTCCGTTATATACCCTGTTTCATTTATTACCTCAGCCGCATATTTTGCAATTAACAATTCAGTTTCATTGTCTGTTATTCTGGTAGCCCCTGTGGCTATTTTGCCCGCGTCTCCTATTTCATCAACTACAACCACATAATCCACCTTTGTTTGATCTATGCTTGGCATACTAAGCGGATACTCTGCTAAATTATCAGTTATAGCAACTACTTTATCAGCGTGTACTGCATCTACAATAGCATAACCCATGGAACCAAATGCTGATTTTCCTGTCCTTCCGTTCATATTACCCATCATGTCGCAAGCCGGGGCACCTATAAAGGCTATATCAATTTTCACTTCCCCATTTTCTATTGCCCTTGCACGGCCTCCGTGAGTTTGAAACACGACAGGATTTTTCAATATATTGTTGTATGATATTTCCTTTGCAAGATTGCCTCTCATACCGCTTGTATATATTTTAGATATTACGCCTGACTTAATGTAATCAATAAGCGGTTCATGTATTTTTTGTAGTGAAGACGGCATCAATACGAGATTTTTAATCCCCATGTCAGAAATTTCTTTCATAACCATGTTTATTATGTAATCTCCGTCTCTTAGATGATGATGAAATGAAACAGTCATGCCGTCTTTTATCTTACACTTTTTTAAAACACTTTTTATATCCCGAACCAATTTGCTCTTTACTTTATGAGCCGCAAAAGTGCTTTCTTTTTCTTCTGCCTTTACTTTTATTTCTCTTAATTTATGGTTATAAGGAATCGTTTTGCCATATCCTTCAATAAAGTTGGGTATTTTATCAATTGTCATTAAATCTCCTCCTCTCAGTCTCTAAATTAAGATTGAACCTTTTGATAACCTAACAATTCTTTCGGCTTTTTCTATAATCGGCTTATCAATCATCCTTCCGTCAACGGTTATTACTCCGATACCCCTTTTTTCAGCATCATATGCTGCATTGACTATCTTCAATGCATTTTCTGTCTCCTCTAAAGTTGGACTGAAAATTTCATGAACCTTAATTACCTGCGATGGGTGTATACAAGATTTACCGCTGAAACCCAAGTTTTTCGCTTCCTCTGCTTCTCTTTTGAATCCGCTTATATCCCTGATATCCGAATATACCATGTCAATTGCATCAATTCCCGCAACGTTTGCACAAAGCACTATATGGCTTCTTGCATACAAAAATTCCATTGATGTCTTGAGCCTGTTTATTCCCAAACAATTAGTGTAGTCCTCTCCGCCAAAAGATATGGACACCACACGCCTATTGGCTGTTGCGATTTCAAGAGCGTTCAAAACTCCCTTTGGAGTTTCTATGGCCCCCTGAATCTTTATTTCTCCGCTTTCACGTCCATACTCATTTTCATAATACGTCAGCATTTCTTCCAATACATTAATGTCTTCCTTGCTTTCACACATTGGAATGCTGATGTTTTTTATTCCGCTTTTTACAAGATCCTGTACATCCTTTTCCCCAAATGGAGTATTCAACGCATTTATCCTGGCAAATATTTCGCAGTCGCCGTAATTTGTTTTCTTTATTGCTTCACACAACATCCTTCTTGCATTTTCTTTTTCAGAATAATATACAGAATCTTTCAAGTCAAAGATTATGCAATCCGGGTGTTTCAGGTGAGCAGTCATCAGCATTTTGTTATTGTTGGCCGGACTAAACAGCATGCTTCTTCTTAATTTTTTCAATTTTTTCTCCTTAAATCAGGTATTTATTTAATAATTACTTGAATATTCAACTAATTTTAGTATAGTTAATAATAGTAGAAATGTCAACTATTTTTGCGCTGATTTTCTATATATTATTGTTTTAAAAAAACATCTCTGTTATAATGTATTATAATTTAGCAAAGGGGTAATAAGATGGATCATAAAATTGCCAGAGTAATAAATCGTGAAATTATGACAATATCACGCTGTATATCTTACATACGAAATGCTCAATTTAAAAAATATGACATAGGAAGAGGTCAACATGCCTTTTTAACAAGAATTTACGAAAATCCCGGCATTAATCAGGAAGAATTGTCTTATATGCTAAAAATGGATAAAACAACGGTTGCGAAAGCTTTGAAAAAGCTCGAAGAAAATAATTTTATCTTAAGAGTCCGCTCAGAAGAAGATAACCGGAAGTGGCTTTTATACCCTACCGATAAACTTCTGTCCATATATGATGAATTGGAAAATCTCATTTTATCCACTTGTCAAAACGCTGTTAAAGGCTTCTCGTCCGATGAAGCAGAATCTTTACTTTCGGCATTGAGAAAAGTCGGTCAAAATGTAAATGAAGATTGGAATAAAATCAAAAACGATTTAAAATAGATATTCCTTATAATTAGCTCAAATAAAGGGTACTCCTTCGGGAGCACCCTCAAACCGAGTCTTTGACAGTTGTCCCTCTAGCCTTCAGCATACACGAGGGGAATAGGAATGGGCACTTGCTACTNNATACAGAAACTGCACCTTTTCTACACAATGTTAAAGGCCGCCAACATTGCCGTTGGAGGCCTTTATTATCTTAGCTAGACTAACAGTTGAAAACTATCATTGCTACCCTTTTTCCTGTTTTTTTATCATAAGGTTCAGTGCAATTTAAGAAGCTTTCTAAGAGGCAGGCTCTTAAACAAGTGTGCAAAGATCCCCCACTGTTTTGCAAGCGTGCAGATTGTCAAATTGCAAATCCGTACGCCATACAGTAAACTCAATCAAAAGGTTCAGAATGTTGAGCGAATCCCACTCAACAGTATTCGCCAGCAAAGTATCTAAAGTAAGCGTATTAGGTTCTACATTCAGCACACGTTCTATAGTTTGTATTTTTTCTTCGAGTGTCATATTATATCTCCTCTTTCATGTATTCTCTGGCAAGTGCTATTCTATTTTTTTTATTATTGGCGTTATATGGCATCCTGTCAAGACGTATATACCGGGTTGGAATCATATATGCCGGCAGATTCTCGACCAATACTCGTCTGAGTGTTAATTCATCTGTCAATCCGTTTGCTTCGTACAGCATGATAATCTGTCGCTTTACATTATCATACAGTACACAAACACTCTTTATTCCGTCCAGTTTCTCGGCTGTAGTCTCTATTTCCCCGGCTTCGATGCGATATCCCAAATGTTTGAATTGATGGTCTTTACGCCCGTGGAAGAATATCTGACCATCTCTTATTTCGCCAAGATCTCCGGTGCGATAGATGATATCCGGATAATTATTGTGCAGTGGGTTCGANNACTGTCTTTGTAGTATCCAAGTGCGAGGCAGGGGCCATGCACGCAAATCTCGCCTATTTCGCCGTCTCCCGCCATCTCTCCATCCTTGAGTATCAAAACATCGGTATTTGCACATGGATAGCCAAGTGGAATTGAATCCATAGGAAAATCATTTTTTGAAAAATTGCGGCAGTTCGTCATGTCTGTTTCTGTAGAGCCGTATAAATTTGCAAATCCGACATTAGGCAGTTTACCCATCAAGTAGCTAAGCACATCAACTGACATTGGCTCACCGACAAACCAAGCGTGTTTCAAAGCTCTTGGTTGAATTTCTGTGAGAGCACCCGACTGCACAATGTGACGATATACGGATGAAACCCAAAAAATCAATGAAATGCCCTCTTTGTCTAAATGTTTCATAAGCATAGTGGGCTGAGAAAACATATGCTCAGGAATGATTTCAAGCCGTGCTCCCGTAGAAAGGCACAAATAGATATCCATCGCGGATACCGTGAAATAAAACGGCGCCTGACTGCCAATTACGTCATCTTCTTGTATAGAGAAAAAATTTCTTGCCCAATTTATGTAGTTAATTACGCGCTTGTGTGGAATGACTACTCCCTTTGGTACTCCTGTTGAGCCAGAAGTAAACAGTATGTAGGCAGGATCGACATCCCGAGAAAGCGAGATTGTTTGTTCCGCTAAATTCAACGCAATGTCGGGTACAAGTATGTCGTCATAATCCGCCAAAGTATTATCACTGACTCCACGCTCAACCAGAGTTTTGATATACCGTCGGTCTGAAATGACCATCAAGGGTTGCACTATTTCAAAAATTTGCATCGTGCGGTTTATAGGTGCACGACAGTCCAACGGCACATATATGTTACCACTGTACAACACACCAAGCATAGCACACAAGCATTTCGAACCCTTGGGCATATATACGGCGACAGTCCGACCTCTTGTGCCACTTTTTGCAATATGACCCGCTATTCTCAATGCTTCGCTTCGCAACTCTCCAAATGTAAAGGTGCCGTCTGCAGCGCTGACAGCAATGTCCCCTGCTTTAGTTTTGACTGTATTTTCAAGAAATTCAATTAAATTATTCATATCTATGCTCCCATTGTCTTAAAATCAGATCAGCGACATAGCTTGACATTTTTTGGGCACCATGTTCATTAAGATGGTCGTAATCCTGGAAATCATATTCGTCAAAATCCGGACTGTTTGTTAGGTCAGCAACAATGTAATCGAACTCATTTTGCACACGCCTGAGGCTGTCAAGCGTCGTCTGTTGCAGCTCTGGCAAAACAAATGGCCTATAAAACTTTGTTACAGGCGGAATAAGCACGATAACCTTTACACCGTCTTTGCTTGACCTCGACATAAAATCGTAAAAGAGCGCAATATTCTCTTCAAGGTGTTTTGTATTAAAATTCCCATTGTGTCCGTTTGCCCGCGCCTGAGCTGCCCGATTGTTGATTGCGTCAGACTGTTCCCTGAATGCGAAGCCCAGCATACCATTAGCAGGTCTTCTGTTTATTTCATTGCTAAAATATGGCATATTCGCAAGCTGTATAGACATATTGTTGTTTGTTTTTTCACGCAATTGTCGTAGGTCAAACAGTCTTTCCAGTAAAGGATCGGCCTGTGCACGTCTCATTGCATCGACTGGCTCACCGTTATAGTTGTGATAATCCCTGAACACCGGATAATTTACACGTGTTAAAACGGACAGATAATAATCGGAAGGTTTGTCCGACATATCCGTATGCCAGAAGTAATACCCCCCGACTATGACGAAAGTGTNNGCGCAAAATGTATAGTACGGGTCCTGTGCGTTTACGGCCAGATTGACAGCAGGATTTGGCATCATGTCTTCTTTTAGCCCAACCATTGCATAGGATGAACCACTCAGCGCAATTGTGACATTCTTGCGATTCTCCGAAAGGCAGTTCAGCTTGCCTGAAAGGTACAGACGATCATAATCAAAATTATCCAGAGGAAAACAAAAAGCAGCTCTCTGAATAACATCATCGGCAGATATAACAATGTCCATCGCATTCAGTGCTTTGTTCGTGTCCTCCTGTCCAGACGCAATATAGATATTAATGATATTTTCACCATCTTCCCGGTGAGACTTTCTTGCTTTTCTTACTATTACATCATCTCGCAGACATATGCTTTTAGAAAGAATTGCCGCATCGACTGAACTGAAACACCGTATTTCAAATCCGTTCAACAGTTCATTCAAAATATTTATCAATTGTTTGCGCAATGCGTTATATTCCCTCAGAGTAGCCCCTGGATTGTTTACGACTGTATCTAAAACCTTGCTAAAGTCGTAATAGTCTCCCGAAAAATCCCTATCAATTATCAGTTGATTCAGTACAAATGCTACATCCTTTGCTGCATCAGCATCGCCAGTGTAGAGTGCGTCTAAAAGCCCGTATGCAAGAAGCATCAATGTTTTATATGCTGAAGCTAATTGGTTCAAATCGTCTTCCAACTGTCCCAAATATGCGATTGCCTTGTCAGGTGTATTTTCAGACAGAGACAACCTGAATTCCTCATGGTTAAAACCGTTGTTTTTGTTACCGGCGGGCAACAGATTGAATATAGCGCAAGCCGCTTCTTCAAGTGTTGTGCGAACAGCATTCAGTTCATCACTGTTTGATGAAGAAAAGAGAAAGGCCAGCGCTTCCTTTGAACTTTCAATTAGTTCGAATATTTGTATAATTTTAGAACGAGACATGGTTACTGACATTCCTTTCTTATTTATCTCTTTTTTCAGCATATCAATAATTCAAATTTTAGTAAGATTATTGTTATGGTTACCTCGGCTTTAAAAAATGACAACTGACCGGAATTTTGTATTCCCGGTCCGAATATCATTTTTCTATATTTATTGTACAATTCATAATTTCTATTTTTATATCTTTAATTCTACACTTTTTCAGTTTAATTCCGGCTCAGCTTCAACTTCCTCCGGCTGTTCCTCCATGTGTCTTCCCTTTAATTTTACAGCCTTCAATAGATTGCTTAAAAACTCGGCCTGTCCGCTCAATTCCTCGCTTGCTGCCGCACTTTCCTCAGATGTTGCAGAGTTCATCTGTATAACTGAGGATATCTGATCNNGCTGTGATGCCTCAGCTATTTCCTCTACAATGGAAACCGTCATACTAGTTTTATCCACAATGGAATTAAAAGATTTAAGCGCTACATCCGCTATGTCTGAGCCTGTCTTTATGGTTCTCAGAGAATTTTCAATCAATTGTGTAGTATTATGTGCAGCCTCGGCACTTTTAGAAGCGAGATTCCTTACCTCATCAGCCACAACGGCAAAGCCCTTGCCGGCTGAACCTGCTCTTGCAGCCTCCACGGCCGCATTCAGCGCAAGTATATTCGTCTGGAAAGCAATATCCTCAATTGCCTTGATAATCTTGCTTATCTCAACAGATGCCACACTGATGTCGTTCATTGCAGCTATCATGTTATTCATATGTCCGGTTCCGTCCTGCACATCGGCAGCAGTATTCTCCGCAACCTTTTTGCCCTCTTGAGCATTTCTGTCATTAGAAATTATCTGCTGAGACATTTCATTGATAGTTGCCGCTAGCTCCTCAATGGAGCTCGCCTGCTCAGTGGTCCCCTCCGTGGANNACTTGCTGAGCTCCGCTTGCCACCTGCTCCGAGCTCTGTCCTATTGTTATGAATATACGGTTTAGCTCATCAATAATAAATGTTATCCCCTTCTTCATAGGCTCAAAGTCTCCTATGTACTCCTTATGAATTTCTCTGGAAAAATCCCCATTTGTAATGGAAGAAATATGGTCCGAAACATCGTTCATCACATCATTCCATTCATTTATGGTTAATTCCAACGAATTCAAAAGTATTGCCGTCTCGTCCTTGCTTTTGGTTTTTGGAACCTCTGTATGCAGGTCACCCTCTGACAACAGCTTCAGTCTGTTGGCACAAGCAATTATAGGATCAGCTATTTTGGTTGAAACTCTGAATATAACAAAGGCAGACAATATTACAGAAAGCAGCGCCAGCACTGCTGTCACCGCAATGCTGAAATATGTTCTGTCCATGTATTCATTCTGCGGTACATCAACGAGCATGCCCCATCCGTTCGTTCCATCTATTGGTGCATAGGATAATAAATGCTTATCTCCGTCATTTCTGTATGATCCGAAATTCACGCTTCTGTCCAGCATGCTCTGCTCCAGCATCGCAAGCTCTCCTTCGCTTCCTTCAGCTTCATACTTCAAGATTGTGTTTTCCCTGTTTAATGCCTTTTTATAGTCAGGATGTCCGATAATGTAGCCCTTGCTGTCAATAATTGAACCAACGCCGTTTTCTCCCACCACAACCTCAGCTGCAATATCAGATATAACCTTGGCTCCTATTTCAAGCATCACAACCCCTTCTATCGGAGAGCCATAAATTCCATCCCTCCACAGAGGTGCAGAAACTATGTAGTACATTTCAAACGTCGTCCCATCAAATAATGCATCCGAAATAAATACATTTCCGTTTATGGAGGCGTTGAAGTAGTCAGTATGCTTTATAACCTCTGTCATGCCCGTATTTGTTGAAACGGCAATACCATCCTTGTTGGCGGTATTTATATTTCTCAACCCATGCATATTAACTCTCTGCTTGATAATTTCATTCTTTTCCTGCAAAGTTATATCCGGTGAATTAAGCTGGGCTATCAACCCAACTTCTTTGGCTATTGTTTTGTACTTATCCATTTCCTTTGATACGACTTCAGAAGATTTTTTAGCCACTTCCTGCATGGTTTTTTCCAAAGAATCAAACGTAGCCTTATAACACAGATACGAAGATACTCCCCCAATGGTTATAACTGCCACCAATATTACAAATATTACACTTGCAAACATTTTCTTTTTTATGCTGTTCATATTCGTCCCCAATCAGTAAGTTTAGTCAATGATAAATCTTTATTATTTTTTTATGTGCGCTGCTACCTTTTTATCCTCCGACTTGATATGAGAAATAAGCCAGCCAGCAACAGAAGAATTAACCTTGGCAACAAGCTGAATAGTCGCCCCGCCCTTTTTATATTCCTCTGCAATTGCATTTACTTCCTTCTTAAATGCTTCATGCTTTTCCTTATGAGGCTTGTAGTCCGGATAATTTGACTTAATCTGAAGCTTCTCCTCATCACTGAAATGCTTCACCGTATAATCCTGAAGGAATTTAAGTGTTTGTTCCACCTCAACCCTTCCTTTTCCCTGACTGCATGCATCCAATAAATTGTTTACAGCATCCACAAGAGACCTATGCTGACTGTCAATTTCCAAATTTCCGGTTTCCAGGGATTTATCCCAGCTGTATGCCATGGTAACACCTCTTTCTTGGTAATCTATGTATTTTGTTAATAAAATATCCTTCTTCGCTTAAAAATAAAGGTGCAGTCTGCACTGCACCCTCATTCATTAAATTCTATTGATTACTGTAATAACTGTAATACACCTTGTGGCTGTTGATTAGCCTGTGCAAGCATTGCCTGAGCAGCCTGAGTAAGAATGTTATTCTTAGTGTATTGCATCATTTCTTTAGCCATGTCAACGTCTCTGATACGTGATTCAGCAGCTGTTAAGTTCTCAGAAGTTACTCCCAAGTTGTTAACTGTATGCTCTAATCTGTTCTGTAAAGCTCCAAGGTCAGCTCTTGTACCTGATACATCGTTGATAGCCTTGTCTATTGTAGCAATAGCAGCATTAGCACTATCTTGACCAGCTACTGTAATGTCTTTTAATCCCAATCCTGAAGAGCTCATGTCTGCTACTGACAATGTAACTGTCTGATCAGTATTTCCATTTGCTCCTATTTGGAATTTAAGGTTAGTTGTTGCCATAGATCCATCTAAAAGCTGTATCTTGTTGAAATGAGTTGCACTTGCTATTCTATCTATTTCAGAAGATAATGCACTTACTTCTTTTTGAAGGTTTTCTCTATCAACTGAATCTTGGTATGTTCCGTTAGCTGATTGAACTGCCAGCTCTCTCATTCTCTGAAGAATAGCGTGAGTTTCATTCAAACCACCCTCTGCTGTCTGAATCAAAGAGATACCATCATTAGCATTTTGCTGAGCTTGCTCAAGACCTCTGATCTGGCCTCTCATTTTCTCAGATATTGCCAATCCTGCAGCATCATCACCTGCTCTGTTGATTCTGAAGCCTGATGATAACTTCTCTATGTTTTTACCTGTTGCTGAGTTGTTTGTTCCTAATTGTCTCAATGAATTTAATGCGTTAATATTGTGTTGAATTCTCATAATTACCTCCGTGTAATTGTTATCGGGATCCATCCCTAAATTTTTAGATTCCTCTGCTTTAAGCACCGGGCCCTGATGCTCAAAGTTGATTTACCTTTACAAAACATATATCGTATACTAAAGAAAAAAGTTTAATGTTTTTTTAAAATTTTTTCTTTTATTTGTATTAATGTAACTCAAAGATTGCCTTTTTTTCTTCTTCATTTAAAATGCTGTTGAAATATGAAATCATTTTTTCATTTTCACAATATTCGCTTGCCTTAAGTAGGTAAAGTTTGTCCTTAAACTTAGTATAATCATATAGCTTTGCTAAAAATACAATTATGCTTTCTTCCTTCTCTGATGTTAATAATGTTTTTATCAGTACAGATAAATTTTCATAGTTATATTTTTCTGCATTAAGTAATGCCACAGATATTTCCACAATCTTAGGCTTGTTATCTGTCACTATATATGCATCAAGCAAACTGGAATACACCTTATCAAGTTGGCCAACAGCAAGACTTTCAGAAATGCTTTTGTAATTTTTACAATGCTGTATACTTTGCTCCAACAGTTCTATGGCTTTTTCCATATTGCCAAGTTTCCTATCCACAAGTCCCATAATCCTGTAATAATCAGGATACCATGGATATTTACCAACCGCCTTTTCAAACACTTCTTTCACTTCATCATAGTGTGCCTCCAATAAAGCCATGCAATTCAATATGTATCTATAAATTGATGGATAATAGTCTAAATTCATCTTTTCATCAATATACTTCAACGCCTGCTGTGCATATCGAAGACTTTCAGCATAGTCTCCATCCATAAAATAAGACTTACTAATATATAGATTGAGCTGTGAATCCTCAGGATTCTTTTCAAGTTCTTTCTTTAGCATGGATATATTTCTATCATTTTTATTTTTTTCACTCATAACACCCTTATCATACCCTGTATGAAGTATTTTCAAAGTTTTGCTCTTATCAACTTGTGATGGAATAAATCTATGGCTTTCTCTCTTAGAATTCGAAAGAACTTCATGTATAGGTTTTTGGTACCTTAGGTTTCTTGTTTTTCTGAATATTCTCGGGCTGATATTTTTAACAATACCTATGATATTTTTATCCTTGTCTATATTGATTAATTCACTTTGTACTCCGTCAATATTCCTGTTTCCGTTAATTTCTTTGATGCATTTTTTAATTAATCCTACAGAGCTGTGATCAAAATATTCATCGCAATCCAAAAAAATTATCCAGTCACCCTTTGCNNTTGCTTGATCTAGTGCAAAATTTCTTGCTGCACTGAAATCATTAATCCATTCAAAGTAAAACACCTTAGCTCCAAGTCTTTCTGCAATTTCCACAGTTCTATCAGTAGAGCCTGTATCAACCACTATCTGCTCATCAACCACCGATTTAAGATGGCTCAGGCAATATTCTATATTCTCTTCTTCATTTTTTACTATCAAGCATTGCGATATGTACATACTCAACCTTCTTTTCTGAATTTTATTATTTATATAAATGTATCTTTTATATGCTTAAGTATCTTTTCCCCTATTGTCCCATCTGAGTTAGGGAACTCCTGTTCACGGAATACAGCACGAACCTCACGTTTTGGGTCATCACAATTTTGGATCTCCTTTAAAAATTTATCTAAGGGGGCAAATACACTACGTTCAGCATACATCTGCATACCCGCAGCATCTGAGCTTCCATCAGGCAACATCTCATTAAAATCCTCATGAGAAACTATATTGTAAAATGAGGTGCATCCATNNAAATACAGGTAAGTCACAAAATAACGCATCCATCACAATAGAGCTTGGAAATAGTGAAACAACAGCATTGGAATACATATATGCAGGTGTTATACTTGGCGTATTATCCAAAATCATTCTTTCATGAGCTTGTACAAAGTTAAGCATATCTTGCATTTGAGCAGACATTTTCATAAGAAATGCCTGTGGATGCGGACGCCATATAAGAAACAAATTTTCATTGCTTGCGATTGTTTCGATTAACCTGTGCACGCCGGGGTGAGGCGCAATTCCTTCAAGCATGTAAGAATAGTGTGTATTTAAAAGTATCACACGACGCTTTCCTATTGCCGCCTCCCATTCAGGGTAATGTGTAAATTCGCCATGAGCCTTAGCAGCATACAGGCAATCACACTTTGGGTTTCCAAAGGCCAATGCTTTTTCGTACAAAGGAGTACCTTTCATATATTGTTTACAAAATTTTTCGCTTTGCGCAATAAATATATCAGAATTCAGTATAGAAGCTAAACCGGTATAATTTTTTTCGAACCTATCCCCCTGCACATTGATAGGAGCCATATAATAAGGTATGTAGACCATATAATCCGCATATTTTCGTACATTATCAGACTGAAATTTAGGGATATTGACTCCGTCGTACGGCTGATTATAAAACACTATATCCGGCAAATCTTCCTCAAAACTGTACATGTCATAATGTGTATTAGGGACTCCTGCNNATTTGTGTTGCGTATAATAGGTATAATAACTACCTGGACTTCGAACATGGGATCACGAGAAAACGCTTCATATACACTTTTCATTGTTTCCCATGTATTATCATAGTACGGCAAGAAAAGAACCTTGTATTTAGCCGGTTTTAAATCAAATTTAACGCTGCTCTCAATTTTATTTAGCTGCAGTCTCAGGGTTTTTTCACTAATTTCACCATTATGTGCCTTATACAAAAGTTCACAATACTCCTCTAATAGCACAACTGTATGAGTACCCTCTCCCTCGATCTGCTCTATAAACTGTCCGATCTGGAGAGCCCCCTCCTGACAATCTGCATATAAGCCTTCTGTCTGTGCTTCTCTTATTGTTTCGAGCAGCTCCAGTATCTGTTGCTGATGCCTCTTTTTCATAATCTGTTTTTCTCCTCCACTTCTTGTATAAATCTGATTTACACATTCCTTGCTTACTTATTATTCAGTCAAAACCTTATACAATTGCCCAATATCTTCAAATATGAAATCAGGTCTAAACTTAGTATCAACGAGATGAGCAGATTTTGTTTCACCGGTTAAGACAATAGCAGTAGAAACTCCTGCATTAATACCACATGCTATGTCTGTATATAATCTATCCCCTATTACAATTGTCTCTTCACATGTAAAACCATTAGCTTGTATTGCTAATTCTACCATTGTCGGCCTTGGCTTCCCAATATATTCAGGAATTTTTCCCGTAGCAGTTTCAAGCATATTACAAATAGAACCACAGTCAGGAATGAAGCCAAAAGACGTAGGACAAACCAAATCTAGATTTGTTGCTAAATAAGCCACATCTTTTGTTAGTATCCTGCAAGCATCGCTAATTTTGGAATACCTTAATTCTGTATCAAATCCAACCAATAGACAATCTATGTCTTCGTAATATTTATCTACAATATATAAACCATCTTTTATTAACTCTTCTTTCAGGGATTCTGTACCAAGAACATAGATCTTTTTATCTTTGTATTANNGCAGCTTGTGACGAAGTCATGAAATTTGAAGAGTCTACCTGAATTGACAGTTTTCTTAGCTTATTAATGTAATCATCAATACTTTTTGAAGAATTGTTAGTCAAAAACACATATTTACCACTTATAGCCTTAATATAGCTTAAGAAATCCAAACTGTATTCAAATAATACATTATCTAAGTATATGGTTCCATCCATATCTAATAAAAACAATCTTTTAGCTTTAAGGTTGCTATTAGTCATTAAAAATACTCTCCGCCCTCTTTAAATCATCATGGTTATCTATTTCCATCCACCTCCCTTTTAATGGGCAAGGTTTAAATTCAACTATTTCTAAAATTTCATCTAATGCTACTTCTGTCCACTGGTTAAGTTCGTTCCTACCTTCAATAAGCTCCTTTATCCTATCAAAAAATATTTTTGAACCTTCCTTAGAGAATTTATAAACATCGATAGAAACTCCATAAGCATCATTTTCAGATATTGTCTTGCTAATCTCTGTAATTTTGTCGCCTATACACACAACTTTCATATTTTCATCATTATAGGCTCCTTCTTCAACGACAATAGAATTCTCATATTCATTTTTTATTAACTCCTTAATGATAGCCGAATCATAGAAAACATCTGCATTCATGAGTAAAAATTTTTCATCATACATGTAATCCGAAGCCATATAAGCAGAATACATATTATTAGTTTTATCATAAACATCATTTACAATAATTCGAACATCTTTATAATGTCTGCCAATTGCATTAATCATCATTTCTGATTTATAGCCTGCAATTACAGTAATATCCTATATTCCATTCTCTAAGAGATTATCAACTTGCTTAAATAAAATAGGTTTTCCATTAACTTCTACCATAGATTTTGGCCTATCATCAGTTATAGGTCTCAGCCTCGTTCCAAGTCCTGCCGCTAAAATCAATGCTTTCATTTTAAAACCTCCATAATTTCATTGTATACTTTTTCGAGATATTCTTTACTTAATTCTATAGTGTTCAAAACAGAAAATCTGTCAGGTCTAGTAGCTTGAGACTTCAACCATGCACCAATGAACACTTCCTTTGATATGCCAAGTCTTTCAGGTGATATCTCAACGTCGTATCTCTTCAAAAAAGTGACTATAGGCTCATAGCTTCTATCTTGAAAAATACAACTTGCAATACTTCCTAAAGCTACTTTTAATCCATGCGGAACATTAATATTATAATATTCATCTAACGAATGACTAAACAAATGCTCCGAACCACTGCACGGCCTGCTATTACCCGCTATATCCATAGCTAGTCCACTTAACACTAATGATTGTGCTAATTGTCTTATGAAGTTTTCATTTCTAATATGCTCTTCTCTGCTGAACAAAAGCATATTTAATGCAGTATCGGATAATAAATAGGCAAAATCGTTAGGATGTACCCCTTTATGTTTACTTTCAAGCTTCCAATCAAATATGGCAGTATAATTTGATACCGTATCCCCAATACCCGCCATCAATAATGTGTTAGGAGATTTTTTTATGATACTTGTATCAATTATTATCCCTTCTGGCGATTTACAACCAAAACTCTTAGCTTTACCTTCATATGTTTTTAGGACTGCAATCGGAGATGCTACTCCATCATTACTTAAGGTCGTTGGAATGGCTACATATTTCTTCTTACTAACATATGAAGCATACTTTGCCGTATCTAAAATCTTCCCTCCTCCAAAACCGATTACAATATCAAAATCCTCTATAGATATTTTTTTAGCAACATCAACCGCAATATCATATGTACTATCATCAATAAAGTAAATAGAATTTTTTTCATATTCGTGTAATAGCTTATCGATGCCTTTTTTAAAAATATTGTATACTCCTTTTGATGTAAATATTATAATTTTCTTTGATTCAATATTGTTAAACTCTTTATCAAGCTTGGATATTAAATCTTTAGTGCTATTCTTTTCTATTGTCAAAAATAACGGCAAATTAAATGTTTGCAATTCATCCCCTGCTTTCACTTACATAATCTTTTTTATTTCACATATCACTTAGGTTTATCAGAATAGTCTGAGGTTCATTATAATATATCGTCATTTTTTCAAAAANNCCATGTGCCAAGATTGTATGCTGCCTTAAAGCTTCCACAACCGTACACACCCTGATGCTGCGGCACCTCACCTATTTCCAAGCATTTTAAATAGCTTTTTTCTATCAATGGCAGATAATTCTGATATTTTACTATATCAAACAATATCATCTTCATATAAAATATACCGCACAAAAAATTAAAGTCCGCGTATTTTTGTAAACCCGCTTTAACTTCATCAACTATTTTGAGTGCCTTTTCAAAGCTTCCAATTTCAATCAAGGCGTAAATATACCGTATAACACCCTTTCTGTAAAAATTATCATTCTTGTTTACAAGATTATAAAAGCTTTCAAAATATTTNNTGCTGTCAACCTGCTCATGAATTTTTCCTGAATAGTATATATTTTTAGGTATTATCCTTGTCATATAATCTATTCCATAGCTTAGCTCACCATTATCCATATATGAGCTTTTTATCTGTATAGCTCCCAATGACTCAGTGTTTTCTAAGAACTTTAATATGTCCTGTCTGTTTCCTTGTACCAAATGCTCATCAGCATCCAATATCAAATTCCAGTCGCTGTCTGATTTTGATAAAGCAAAATTTCTCGCATCCGAAAAATCATTTTTCCATACATAATCAAAAACTTTAGCTCTGAAGGACAGGGCTATTTGCTTCGTAGAATCCTCTGAGCCTGTATCAACAATAATCATATCGTCAACTAAATCCTTAATACTTTCGAGACATCTCTCAAGGCAACGTTCTTCATTTTTTACTATCATAACTAAATTTAGTGTTTTCATAATATAAGTCTCCGGAAAATAAAACATCAATTATTGTTAGTTAATTATTTTCATAAATTTATTATAGACTAATTATATCATATATCGGATTTTTTTAGTAGAAAATTAACATTTTTATTACTTTGTTAGCTAATAAGCGCCTTTCAGCACCCCATCTTTATCCTAAAAGCTTCAGTGTTTAAAACCTACTTCCATGTTTTATTTTTAGTCATCTTCTGCTTGCTGTATAAAAACTGGAAAAATGTTAAAAATAAGGAATGTATATTGCTAAATAAATGGTTGTCATGGTGACCATATAATAGCCATAAGGAAGCACCAATATGCAGGAACGTTGATAATTGAACGTTTTATTTTTGGCACGAATTATGCATATAGATATATGCAATAAATACTTCAGGAGGACTAATATGTCTAAAAACAAGAAAATAAATGAGGCGTCTGTGCAGAGAGATCTTACAAAAATGCGCACACCTCATACCTATGCAATTATTTTTGCGGTAGTACTGCTTTGCTGGGCGTTGACTTTCATTGTTCCAGCAGGTAAATTCAGCACTCATGACGTTGAATATGTTGATTCAAACGGAGATACAAAGACTAAGACCGTATTAATTGCTGATTCCTTCCGGTACAGCTACAATTTGAACACAGCAAATTTAGCTTCGGAATTAAAGGAATTAAGCAAGGATACTGCCAAGCTTGAAGAGTTAGGTGTTGACCAGGCCGCTTTGGAAGAGTTGCTTGCAACGGATCCTTCGAAATGGAGCCAATCAGATCTTGATGATATCGGCCTGAGCGATGATACTCTTTACGGAATGTATGGCAATTCTATGTATGATACAAGTAAAAAACTCCACAAGACCGCACGTATCTGGGGTACTGACGATTACGGCGGATTCGGCTTCATGAACTATGTATTTGAAGGTCTGGCTACCGGAAGCAAGTATGGCTCAGCGGTTGGTATAGTTGCTCTGATACTTGTTGTTGGCGGTGCATTCGGTATCATTATGAAAACTGGTGCCGTTGATGCTGGTATTTATGCATTTATAAGAAAGACTAAGGGTCTTGAAAGGCTTGCGCTGCCAATGCTGTTCTTCGTATTTTCATTGGGCGGAGCAACCTTCGGTATGGCGGAGGAAGTAATACCATTTGCAATGATAATGGTTCCTTTTGTTATAGCCCTCGGGTATGACTCTATAGTGGCCGTAACTGTAACCTATGTTGCATCTCAGGTTGGTAATGCCGCTTCATGGATGAGTCCGTTCAGCGTTGCGGTGGCTCAGGGTATAGCCGGAGTTCCTGTTCTTTCAGGTGCTTCCTTCAGACTTGCTATGTGGTTCATCGTTACGGGCCTTTCTGCCGGATACATGATGTTCTACGCAGAAAAAATAAGAAAAAATCCTGAACTTTCAGTAATGCACAAATCTGATGAGCATTTCAGAAGCAGAATAGAAAATACAACACAGCAGGAAATTGAATTCACATTGGGACACAAACTCATTCTTTTAGAAATGCTGGCTGTGCTGGTATGGATTGTATGGGGAGTTACAGCTAAGGGATATTACATTCCTGAAATAGCATCCCAGTTCTTCGTAATGGGATTTGTTGCAGGTGTTATAGCTGTTATCTTCAAATTAAACGATATGTCCATAAATGACATGGCATCATCATTCCAGAGCGGTGTTGCCGATTTGGCAGGAACTGCTGTTGTGGTTGGTATGGCAAAGGGAATATTGCTCGTATTGGGAGGCTCTGACGCCAATGTCGCATCTTCTCTGAACACAGTACTCTACAGCATCGGTCAGGCGTTGGAAGGAGTTCCCGCAACAGTAGCTGCATTGAGCATGTATCTGTTCCAGAGTTTGTTTAATCTCGTTGTAACATCAAACTCAGGTCAGGCTGCTTTGACAATGCCTATAATGGCTCCACTGTCAGATATCGTCGGAGTGCACAGACAGATAGCTGTTCTTGCCTATCAGTTGGGTGCAGGATTTGTTGACGCTTTTACACCTGTTTCCGCAAGCTTGATAGGAGTGCTTGGAGTTGCAAGAATTGATTGGTCTAAATGGGCAAAATTCCAGATTAAGATGCAGGCATTTTTCTTCCTGATGGGCACGATAATAATTGTTACGGCTGTAGCAATTAATTTCCAGTAATTAGGTGCGGATGTTTATTAAAAAAATTCTTATGATATAAAGAGGTAGACAGCAATTATTTTCTCATTGCTGTCTATCTTTTTTGTGTCCGATATTATCTTAAATATAANNAAATTCCCATCAACCGGCACTTCAAGGTTTCCAACTTTTATTCTGTCAATTTGCCTTATGTCAATCGGCTGCTTAAACATTACATTCAGTGACGAGCTAAATCCGTTTGTGCTTGAACCGCTTTGGTTTACTTCAGCTTCTGAACCGTCCTTCAGAATTACTGAGACTGCATCACTGAAATCGTGATATGTTTTTTCTTCTGGTTTTAAAAGCTTGTTGCTCATTTCTACATTTATTGAAATAGGTGAAAACTTTATATTTTTAACTGTGTAATTCCTTCCGTTGATTTCTGCATCTTTGTTTGTTACTATAGTTCTGGAGGCATTTTTGTAATCTGCCCTGAAATTAATGTTCCATTCTCCTTTTGTAGTACCTAGCTTGCTTATTATTTCATACTTGAAATAATAAGCCTCCAGTTCTGACATATCTCTAACGTCAAATATATAGTAGTAAAATTCAGTCCCCCCAGATTCTTCCACATTAAAAAAGTTGCCGTATTTTATATCATCGGAATCGTCCTTGCTGACAAAGCTCACGGTCCCCAGACTATATTTTTCCGAATCCGTAAAAGCCATCCTGATGCACAGCTTATTGTCGGCGAAGCCTATATTTTCAATATATATGTCTCCTAAATTCCTTTCGACAGGAATTTTCATATATTTCCTGGGTAATACATAGTTCGGATTAAGACTTTTTTCTACTATTAAATTTTGCGCCTTTTCCTCAGGTATGGTGTCGTAATCATTTTTACCGAGATAAACTTCAGTCACCCTTTCCGTCAGTTCCTGAGAAATATAATCCGGGTTGTTCATCAAAAATTCATAAGCATCGAAGCCTTCCAGCGGTTTCTTTATGCTGTATTCGGTTATATCGTGAGCATATATTGTCAGCCTGTCTCCCGCAATTTTCTTCTTTGTATTTCCTGCTATAATAAAGGTTGCTTTATTATCTGACGGGTCCTCGTCCTCTATTTGATACCATGTATAGCCTCCGGAGCTTTTGAAATTCAGCCTTAAGTCTTCAAATTTTACATAATCTGAATTTTCAAATGTATCTCCGTTCTCCTTTATAAGCTCTGCAACTATATAAAAAGAATTTTCATCTCCCACCATGCTGGCAATATTCATTGTTATTCCGTTGGATGTATAGCTTTCATCAATAATGGTTCCCATGTCAGCGACATACTTTATGCTGTCTCCGAAAATATTGTGGTATACTGCACTTAGACCTCCCTGGGCAAACACTGCTGCAAATGAAAGTATTATTGTCATGGCGGCAGCTAATGGAAGTATATATTTTCTTCCTATACCTCTCTTGCTCAGTCCGGATTTTTTAAGAGTAATTTCCAGTATTCTTTTTTTCTCAATATCTGTCATTTCAGTTTCACTGATATCTAAACTTTCATTATCCAAGTCTATGGCATCTAAAAACTCATATATGTTTTTCATGGCGCTCCTCCTATAAAATTATTCCCTTTTTCAACAGCTCTTCCCTTATGCCTGCTTTGCATCTGTAAAGCTTGTTTTCCACCGCCTTAGCGCTTAGTTCAAGGGAAGCTGCAATTTCCTTGACAGGTTCGAACAAATAGTATCTCCTGAGAAATATTTCTCTGTCAGGATAAGGAAGATTGTTGATGGTTTCTTTAATTATGGTTTCATTTAGTGTACGGCTTAGCTCATTTGTCATATCAGGCCAATCCATATCTTCTAAATTCTCATCCAGCGGCATAAGTTCATCTTTCATTATTTTTCGCCTATAGGCATTGAGTCCAACATGCCGTGCAATAGATATTATGTAGTTTTTAAGCAGGCCCTTGTCAGGATTATAATTATCTATAGATTTCCATAGCTCAACAAATACATCGGACACACATTCCTCTGCATCCTGCTGTTTTTCGTAACCTATTATCCTCACTATGACGGTTTTCACCAGCGTACCGTACAGCTCTATGGCAGCTGCCATCCCCTTGGACGGGTTATGCTTAATAAGCGTTACTAATTTTTCGTCATTCATATATTTCTCCTGAAGAAGCTTCTCATATATATATTCACATTATATTATATTTTCACTCATAAATTATGAAATATTTTCAACAACATTGAAATCACGCAAACGACAACCTAAAAAAAGCGAGACTGCCGTGTTAATGGGCAGTCTCGCTATGAATTTCTATTTCAGTGTTCTGGCATATTCGCCTATTTTTTTGTCTGCATTTGAGATATGCTTTGTGAGCCAGTCAAGAATAAACTGATTTGCATTTATTATTACTGTCAAATTTGCTCCTGCTGTTTCATATTCTTTTCTTATGTCTGAGAGCTTTTTTATAAAAGCTTCATGCTCTATTTTATGATTCTCTAAATCATTATACTCATATTTTCTCATAACATCTTCCTCATAAGAAAATATGAGTATAATGA
>DOON01000315.1 GCA_003514865.1 Clostridiales bacterium | reverse complement strand
ATATAGTTCTAATTCATGACGGCGTGAGGCCGTTTGTTTCATATAATTTAATAAGTAGCTGCGTGGAGGGAGCATATACTCACAAGGCATGCATACCCGTAATTGATGTGACCGATACAATCAAAGAGGTTTCCGATGACGGAACGGTGCTGAATACCCTGGACAGAAGCATGCTGAGAGCTGTTCAAACACCTCAGGCCTTTGATTACAATCTCATGAGGGATTGCTATATAAAGGCAGTGACTGAAGATGCCGTAGTTACGGATGATGCTTCAATAGCTGAGTTTTACGGTCATAAAGTAATGACAATAGACGGCCTCTCCAGAAATATGAAAATAACAACACCCCTTGATTTAAGGATTGCGGAAATATTCGCAAGTATTTATTAAAGGTACAGGAGATATTATGAAAATTGGTATAGGTTATGATGTTCATGCATTTGGGGAAAACAGAAAGTTGATTGTAGGGGGAGTACACATACCATATGAGAAGGGTCTTGAGGGACATTCTGATGCGGATGTACTCATACATGCTGTAATGGACAGTCTTTTGGGAGCAATGAGCTGCGGCGATATAGGCAGGCAATTTCCCGATACGGACAATAAGTACAAGGATATTGACAGCAGAATTCTTCTGAGAAATGTGGAAGAACTAATGAGGAGTAAAAATTACAGGCTTGGAAACCTGGATGCTGTTATAATTGTGCAAAAACCGAAAATGAGTCCGTACATTGAGCAGATGAAAATAAATATTGCGGAGGATTTGAAAACCGAGGTATCAAATATCAATATCAAAGCTACTACAACCGAGCACCTTGGCTTTGAAGGCAGGGGTGAGGGCATGGCCGCACAGGCTGCGTGTCTGTTGGAAACTGAGGAAAAACAATGAAGTAAAGCAATATATTAAATATATCCAATGATATATACCCGTGGTACAATAGTTGTATAGATTGAAGGAATAGGTTGTTCGAAGGGGGTTATCATGGAAACTTATCAGATATTGATATTTGTGGGTGTGTTGATTTTTATAGNNGTGAGATAAACGGCTTAAATGAAATTGAATATAACAGCTCGTCCCGCATGAAGTTTGATGATGTGGCGGGAAACTACGAGGCAAAGGAAAGCCTCATGGAAATTGTTGATTTTATAAAGAATCCTGAGAAATACAAGAGTTTAGATGCCAGGATGCCAAAGGGAGTATTGTTTTACGGGTCACCTGGAACCGGGAAGACACTGATGGCAAAGGCATTGGCAGGAGAAGCGGGAGTTCCTTTCTACGCAGTGTCGGGCTCAGATTTTGTGCAGGTATATGCCGGACTTGGTGCCGGAAGAATAAGGAATCTTTTTAAAAAAGCAAAAAAATCGGGTAAAAGTGTAATTTTTATCGATGAAATAGATGCCATAGGCAAAAAGAGGATGAACGGAAACCTAAGAGGTAGCGATGAAGGTGACAGGACGCTGAATGCACTGCTGACGGAAATGTCGGGCTTCGCTGAAGATTCAGGCACAGTGGTGGTTGCAGCCACAAACAGAATTGACACTCTGGATTCCGCCTTGCTGAGACCGGGAAGATTTGACAGGCAGATAGAAATTATGCTTCCTGACAGAAATGCCAGAATAGACATACTCAAGCTATATCTTTCTAAAAAGAGGACTGCAGATGACATAGATTTCGATGAAATTGCTGATATGACAGTTTATTTCAGCGGTGCAATGATTGAAAACTTGGTAAATGAGGCAGCGCTTGCCGCAATCAGAGAGAACTCGGATAAAATAAGCGGTGAGAATATCAGAACGGCTTACCTTCAGGTTCTTGCCGGTTCTGAAAAAAAGAATGTATCTGAAAACAGCAAGCAAAAAGAGGTTACGTCCTATCACGAGGCAGGTCACGCTTTCGTATCGAAGTTCCTCATACCTGAAAACAAGGTAGTAAGAGTGTCTGTAATTCCTACCAGCAAGGGCGCTGGGGGATACACTTTAAGCATGCCGGACAGTTCAGAGGTCATTACAAAGAAACGTATAAAAAGCCAGCTTTCGATGCTCATGGCTGGACGAGCTGCCGAAGAAATTTTTTTCGGGAGAGACAATATCACCGTAGGGGCACAAAATGATATAGAGAGGGCAACATTGCTCTCCGTAGATTATGTAACAAAATACGGCATGGATGATGATGCGGCATTTGTAAACTTAGGTATACTTTCCGAAAAGCTAAATATCCCCCTCGCTTCCGTTGAAAAATCAGTGAAGGAGTTATCCGCAAAGATATATGCGGAAAGATTTGAAATCATTGAAAGCAATAAAGAGGCAGTTCAGAAAATCGCTCTTCTTCTTGTGGATAAAGAAGTAATAAACGAAGAAGAGCTAGATGAAATAATAGAAACTGTCGAGAATACAAATTTAAACATGCAGGTTTAAAAGTACTTTGCATAAAATATACCCCATTTTCTAAAGTCTTTAAAAATGGGGTATATTTTATGTGTGAAGAAATGCTTATCTAGGGGTTGTTGAAGCTCCTGTTTCAGGGTATGTGAGCAAATCATTGTAACTTCCGTCTTCAAACTCTGTTATCGNNTTTTCATAATCACGTCGATCAAGCTCCATGGAGGCCGACGAATACTCACCTTTGTCAACCTTTTTCTGCGTTTCAGCGAGCTTTTGTACCATCCAATTTTGATAATCTTCATAAGTCGTAAAACGTCTTACGATAATACCAGCATCACTATCTTCATAAATCTCAAGCCTGGTTGCCCCGTCAGCTACATTATCGATGTTCTCAACTTCATCGGTATTCAATAAAGTATCAAGATATTGCTGAGATTTCTCGGGATTAGCAAGAGCCTTATCAATAGGAAGATCAAAAACCGCACTTGTGCCGTCATAATCGGGATTAGATTTAAGCTCGCCAGTTTCTTCATTGAAAATAAATGCATCAGAATTATAAAACGATCCTGTGTTTATGCCAAGATATATACCACGGTCGGCAAATATCGTTATTTCATCACAATCAATTATGCGATACATCACGCCATCAACTACAATTTCAGAGTGACCCCCGTTCATAGTATGGGCATTAACCTGCCATGGCTTTAAACCTTTAATGTATGGCGAAACATAGAAAGGTATATTTCCATATTCATCATCCTGTATAGAGGGCATCGGACTGCCGTCTGATTTTTGTATGGCAACTATTGAGTATGTACGGTCACTGAGTATGTCACCATTAATATAAATCGGTTGGTCAGTTATATCCTTTGCTGACACGATAGCAAGCAGTGTAAATATATAGTCTCCGGAAGTGACAGAAGCAGTTATATTAATAGCAGTGTCACTGTTAAAAGCGGCGCTTAACGCACGATTTTCAAACTTATCCGCAATTTCGCTCGGCTTTAGGAAATACCATGCAGCAAATGCGGTAGTAGTAATAAAAACTGAAGCTAAAACGGCAGCGGCAGTCGTGCCGAAAAAACGTCTGATAATAGATTTTTTCATAGTCTTCTCCTTGAACTCATATTTTATTTTTTGTACTAACTCTGGGTCGGGTGTTACTGAGCTGCTCAAGGATTTTTGGAGAAGAGCGTCCATGTTGTAATTCTTATTTTTCATATTCAATCATAACCAATCCTTTCTCAATAAGATTTCGCGCTTTAAACAACCTGCTTTTGACTGTGCCGACAGGCACCTTTAATGTAGATGCTATATCCGATACGCTCATTTCTATGGTGTAGTACAGGATAATCGGTATTCTGAATTTATCGGGCAAGGCTTCAACCAATTGACGGACGATGAGTCTTTCTTCCTGTGCCACAAAACTATCTTCCATATTAATGTCACTTACAACCATTTCATCCAATGGTTCAACGGGTGCGAGCCGATTGCGGCGAGCGTATTTGCGTTTCCAGCTTTTCCAAAGATATAATGCAGTGGAAAAGATAAAACTTTGCGGGTTGTCCGAAGCATTTACTTTGTGTAGCTGCTCAAACATCTTTAAAAATGTTTCCTGAAATAGATCGTCTGCGTCCTCTTTGGAATATGTAAGACTCCGGCAAAACTTATAAACCGGATCTTTGTATTTATCCACTAAGTCCGCAAACACATAATCTGGGATTGTCTGATTAATTTTTATCATGTGCAATATTTCCAACTTTGACCTCCTTTCAAAATCCCGTACACTTGTAAATAGTCACGAGTTTTTAAACGGTTCATTTTTTGTAAAATACTTTTACAAACTGCACACCCAAAACAGGTATGATTAACCCTTACACTTAAATCTAAGTCAAGCATACTATAAAATTAGCAAAAAATTAATATGAATTTTTTAAAATATACTATTGACTTACAGTTAAGTGTAAGGGTTATACTAAAGTATATAAAAGAAAAGGAGTAAATTTTATGAAGGTTATAGCTATTAACGGAAGCCCACGTAAAGGGGGAAATACAAGCCATGCACTTGAGGTTATGGCTGATGAACTAAGACAGCAGGATATAGAGGTTGAAATTATTCAAATAGGTCAGTTGAATATTCACGGATGTATTAGCTGCGGATATTGCTTTACTTCTGAGGAAAGCCACTGTGTTTTTAAAGATGATATCGTCAATGAGGTTGCAAAAAAAATGCGTGAGGCAGACGGCTTTATTCTTGCATCACCTACATATTATGCGGGAATAGCAGGAACAATGAAAGCTTTCCTGGATAGAGTATTCTACACCAGCTCAGATTATTTCAAATATAAGGTTGCGACGTCCATTGCAGTTGTAAGACGTGCAGGCGGTGTAGATGTGGTGCATCAGCTCAATAACTACCTTAATTTAGCAGAGACTGTAATGCCTCCGTCTCAATACTGGACGATAGCATATGGCTTGGCAAAGGAGAGGTTAACCAGGATGGAGAAGGCATTCAGACACTTCGTAAAAATGCTCGCTCCCTGGCTTGGCTCCTTAAAACAATTGATGCCGGAAAAGAAAAAGTACCTTTTCCTGCGGAAGAAGACCGCGTTATGACAAATTTTATACGATAATAATTTATTGATGATGCGAGTCTTCCTCCGAAGAAGTTCAATGAGGAAGAATATTATGAAATTAGCTATGAAATGCTAATAGAGGACAACCTAAAAAGGTTATGTTTATGTAGAAAATGTTATTATGGAATTAAGTAGAATGAGGAATGAAAATTGATTTTTATGAGAGAATATAAAATATAGTTGAAGATTTATGTATTATGTGGTATAATTTCATTACAGGAAAGCCTGCGGTGTACGGAAATTCTTTAATTCAACCGACATATTGTAAAAGGGAATTCGCGTCCGGGAGACTATGACAGGCCCGCTTTGACGGGAAGCCAGAACAGCTCGGTAGAAATCCCACCTGCTTAGATGCGGGTATGAATTAATGGTTTGCGGCTCTCGCGGGTTTTTTTATTTTTGTGAGGAAAATAAATCATAAATTTTAGGAAAAACGGGAAAAAGCGATTGCTTTTTGATAAATTACATATATAATATAAATTAAGGAAGAACTAAACGATTAATTAACAGGAGGTAAGTATGATAACCATAAAGGACGTAGCGAGACTGGCGGAGGTTTCAATATCGACGGTTTCAAGAGTAATAAATGATTCAAAGCCTGTAAGTCCCGAAGTGAGAAGAAGAGTTTTAAAAGTTATTGAAGAAACGGGATACAAGCCAAATGACGTAGCAAGAAGCCTTGTTACCAGAAGGTCCTACTTAATAGGTGTTATAGTAAACAACCTTGCCCAGAGCTATGTTGCTGATATAGTGAGAGGTATAGAGGAAATAGGAAAGATGTACGGATATGATATTCTTCTATGCAGCAGCTATTCAAGCAAGGAAACACAGGAAAAATATCTGCAGCTTCTTGACAGAAAGCAGGCGGAGGGTTTATTCCTTGTGGGAAATAAATTTGATGATGAAATAATCGAGCTTGCAAGAGGTCTTAATAAGCCATGCATCTATTTTACAAGAGACGTGCATGCGAACATGAACCACATATCAATTGACTGCAATGCGGCAATTTACGAAATGACCAAGTACCTAGTACAGGAAGGGCACAGAAAAATAGTATATGTTTCCGACTTTGAGAACAGGTCATCTGTGGAAAATGATAAAATTGGAGGATATCACAAAGCTGTTGAGGATAATGAGCTGGGATATTCCAAAGTTTATGTTGTGGGCGGAAACAAGCACGGCAAGGCATATGAATTAGGAAAAACAATGGTTAAGGATGCTGGTGAATTCACGGCTGTGGTGTGCAGCAACGATGAAATAGCCATAGGAGTATTGGACAGCTTCATAGATAACGGCATCAGAGTTCCCGAGGATGTGTCTGTTGTAGGCTTTGGAAACATCAGAGAGGGCAAGTTCGTAAGACCTGAGCTTACTACAATAGGAGAGCCTTATTACGATGTGGGTGCTGTAGGTATGAGAATGCTCATAAAAATGATAAAGGGCGACAAAATCCAGCAAGGATTGATGGAATTACCGTTTACTCTAGAAAAGAGAAAAAGCGTTAAATCGTTGAACAATATATAATTTAATATATATTTGTTGAAATTAAGCGAAAATTACTTTTATTTTTATGACAAATAGTGATAAGAAAGTTTTTTCCGTCCCCCTATAATATTAATTGCAATATATATAGGGGGATTACATATGAAAAAGAGATTTATATACATAATGGTGTTTTTGCTGCTTTTCAGCTATAATTCAATTGGAGCGTACGAGTATCATAATGAAATAGACGACATTGAATATTTACTAAACGAAAGAATAGTCATAATGAATGAATTCCTTTACGGTATGAAGGATATGGAGTCTCTGAAGGATAAGCTGAGTAAAATCGAAGCGGAAAAACTTCTTGAAAACGATATTGATATTCTAAGTAAGATTATTGATAATCCCACCGATTATGAGCTTGCAATGAGTGTTAAAATAGACGGGATACACAGCCTTGAGAGAAAAGATGGAGCTGTATTTATCAACGCAGATTTAAACTGGCAGATGAGCGGCTATGATGGTGAATTTAATCTGGTGAGGAACTACAATATCAAATGTGTTGAAATAAATGACAGGATGTATCTGGCAAAGCTGGTTATACTGAATGACAGGCAAAATATTGGAGATTGAAGGAGAATTTAATGGAAAACGATAAATTATTTTATAAAAAACATTTTATATGGGAAAAATTAAGCANNAAAAGGCTGTCCGTAAAGGAAATTATCAGAAGAGCAGAGGCAAGTGGTTTTGTGAACATGGAAGATAAGAAGGAAATAAAGCCTGGCGATAAGCTCTACTACGTAAATAAAGAAAAAAATGCTGTTCTTACCGTTGTGGGAAAGGAAAGCATAGAAAAAGGAATGAATATAGTGGGAAGCCATGTTGATTCACCACGTATTGATATCAAGCAGAACCCATTGTATGAAAAGCACGGAATTTCTCTTATGAAAACTCATTACTACGGTGGTATAAGAAAATACCAGTGGGTTACAATTCCTCTTGCATTATACGGAACTGTTGTGAAGGCCAACGGAGAGGTTATTGACATTGCAATAGGTGACGATGACAATGACCCGGTGTTTTACATAACTGACCTGCTTCCTCATCTGGCAAAGGACCAGAATGATAAAAAACTTTCCGAAGCAATAGAAGGAGAGGGACTCAACGTTGTTATAGGAAGCCTTCCTTCAACTGATGGCGATGATGAAGGTAAAAAGGAAGACAAGAGTGTCAAGCTCAACGTTTTGAAAATTTTAAACGAAAAATACGGAATGATTGAAGAGGACTTCCAGACTGCTGAGCTTGAAATTGTACCTGCAGGAAAATCGAGAGACGTAGGTCTGGACAGAGGAATGATAATGGCATACGGCCACGATGACAGAGTTTGCGCATACATTTCCCTGAAGGCCGTACTTGAATTAGAAGATCCGGATAAGACCGCAATAGCAGTATTTGCAGACAAGGAAGAAATAGGCAGTGTGGGTAACACAGGAATGCACTCGGCATTTTTCAACAACATGGTTGCAGAGCTGATTGCAATTCAAAATAACGGAAATTACAACGAGCTTCTGTTGAAGCGTGCACTTGCCAACAGCAGCATGCTCTCCTCCGACGTTGCTGCAGGTGTGGACCCAACATATCCGCAGGTTACGGAACTTCAAAACGCACCTATAATGGGTAAGGGTGTTGCATTGGTAAAATACACAGGCAGCAGAGGAAAATCCGGTGCAAGCGACGCAAATGCCGAATATATAGGAAGACTGAGAAAACTGTTCAACGAAAACGATGTAATATGGCAGCCATCAGAGCTTGGAAAGGTTGACCAGGGAGGCGGAGGAANNCCAACATGGACGTTGTTGATATCGGGGTTCCCGTCCTGAGCATGCACGCTCCATTCGAGCTTATTACCAAAACAGATTTATACATGACTTACAAGGCATATAAAGTATTCTACGATAAATTTAATTAACGGGAATTATAAAAACCTCTGTGCTGATGTAAAAATAAATAACAGTACGGAGGTTTTTGTGATTTTAGTAGGAGGTTCCTAATCTTTTTTACAGAGAATCATCCCGAGGTGAGAATTTTCAATTGATTTTTGTGTATAGATGAGTTACAATATACATAAGATAAAGAATAGGCAGTTGGCTACGGCTGACTAAGAGTTTATAGTTATGTTAGATATCCTGAGGCCACAGGGTATCTATTTTTTTTGCCCATTTATGATAACTGCTACTAACATCGCAAAAGCGATCATCAGTGTCATAGTTTCATATGTAGACATCATTGGCATCACCACCTTTTTGAAAGAGTTTTACCTCCTTTCATCGAGATGGTCAGCCATACCCTGTTCCTGCCTATTCTTATACATATTTTACCATATGCGATGTGTTTCTTCAAGTTAANNATAATGTCATATCACCGACTTTTACCCAACCAATTTTTTTTAAGACAAGATTAATGAGTGGACAAATTATAGCAGGAAGAATAAAAGAAATCAAAAATAACCCAATCCAATCATTTGCTGTTACAGAAGCTTTGGTGCCTTGTGCGATGTCATTCATCCAGCCGGTATATACGCCGATTTGACCCACAAAGCCACAGGTTCCCATGCCAGATGACACTGGAGCACCATTCATTTCCAATCTAAAAAAGCAGGTTGCAATAGGACCCGTAATGGCGGATGTAAGAATCGGTGCAATCCATATCCTAGGGTTTTTCACGATATTGCCCATTTGTAGCATGGAAGTTCCGATTCCCTGAGATACCAGTCCACTCCAGCGATTTTCCGGAAAGGATGTGACTGCAAAGCCTACCATCTGCGCACAACATCCTGCGACAGCCGCTCCGCCAGCAATGCCCGTTAGACCGAGTGCCGCACAGATAGCCGCTGAGGATATTGGAAGTGTTAATGCAATGCCAACCAGTACGGATACCAGTATGCCCATCAAAAATGGCTTTAAATTTGTTGCCCACATAATAATGGTACCCACTTTCATAGCTGCGTTTCCCAGTGCAGGCGACCACCACGCGGACAACGCGACGCCAATTCCGATTGTAACAAGCGGAGTTAGAAGAATATCAATTTTTGTTTCATTTGACACGGCCTTTCCAATTTCAGCAGTGATAATCGCAATAAACAATACAGCCAGAGGCCCTCCTGCTCCACCCAACGCATTGGAAGCAAAACCAACTGTAATCAGTGAAAAAAGTACAAGTGGGGGACAGTGTAATGCATATCCGATAGCAACAGCCATAGCCGGTCCACTCATTACTGTAGCCAGTGAACCCACTGTATAAGCAACGTCATTTATAACCACAACCGGCATAGTCAAAAATGAAATGTGAAACTGTGCACCCAATGTATTGACAATCGTGCCAATCAGGAGTGAACAAAACAAACCTTGCGCCATTGCGCCCATTGCATTTATTCCATATCTTCTTAATGAAATGACAATGTCTTTCCGCTTCAAAAATGATTTTATTTTTTCCATAAGTTATTTCCTCACAGGGTCTTATTTTAAGCTGAAATATCAAGCTATTTCGGCGTAAGTCACATATGTTGACATGAGAAGTATACTACCGTTTAAATGACATGTCAACGCCTTCGCATTATTGGTGGTAATGTTCATGAATAAATGTGGAACTCCAACTCTGAAAAGGAAATTACTTTATGGTAAAGGTGGATGAAATCGTATTCACATAAAAATTAATATTTTGTGAAATTTATTCCAAAAATTTCTGGGAAATTCCGTTATTCATTGACTTTTATAAAAACGGAATATATAATATTATATGTTTATAATCTAATATGGAGGTCAATAAATTGCAGAATGAATTTGTACTGTCGAAACAAAAAGAATTTGCAGAATTGAAGGAATTCATTGATTCGGTTAAAGATACTCAAGGTATATTAATGCAAACGCTTCAAAAGGCGCAGGATATTTTCGGTTATTTGCCTTTAGAGGTGCAGAAGTTTATTGCGGACGAAACAGGTATACCGTTGGCGGATATTTACGGCGTTGTANNGGATGTTATGGACAAGCTTGCAGAAGAATTGAACATCAAGGTGGGACAGACCACAGAAGATAGGATGTTTACACTTGAAGCAACCAGATGTTTGGGATGCTGTGGGCTGGCACCTGTTATGACAATAGACGAAGATGTTTACGGCAATATAGATCCAAAGAGAGTACCTGAAGTAATCGCAAAGTATAGGAATCAGGAGGTGTAAGCTTGAAAACGTTAGAAGAATTAAAACAGTTAAGAGATGAATCCATAAAAAATCTTGATATGGCTGCTGATGATAAGGAAATAAGAATTGTTGTCGGTATGGCTACATGCGGAATTTCCGCCGGAGCCAAAGTTGTAATGGATGCGCTTGTAAGGGAAGTAGAGGCAAAGAATTTAAGTAACGTGAAGGTTGTTCAGACAGGCTGCATCGGAATGTGCACACATGAGCCCATAGTTGAGGTTTATGTACCAAACAAGGAAAAGGTGACATACACTCATGTTGACGCGGCACAGGCAGTGAAAATAGTAGAAGAAAATGCTGTAAACACTGCGGATATAGAAGGAACATCATTGATGGACAGCACGTTTTATAAGAAACAGAAGAGGGTTGCTCTAAGAAACTGCGGAATAATAGATCCTGAAAATATCAATGAATACATTGCAAAAGACGGATACATGGCTTTAATAAAATCTTTGACTCAGATGACCCCGGAAGAAGTTACAAATCTTATGAAAGCGTCCGGTCTTAGAGGAAGAGGGGGAGCAGGCTTCCCTACAGGAATGAAATGGAGCTTTGCGGCNNGAAGGAGACCCGGGTGCATTTATGGACAGAAGCGTTCTGGAGGGAGACCCTCATTCAGTGCTTGAGGCCATGGCTATTGCCGGTTATGCAATCGGAGCCACAAAGGGCTTCATATATGTAAGAGCCGAGTATCCCGTGGCTGTTCGCAGACTTGAAATTGCAATTGAGCAGGCCAGAGAGCTTGGGCTTCTTGGCAAGAATATTTTTGATTCAGGTTTTGATTTTGATATAGAAACAAGATTGGGTGCGGGAGCATTCGTATGCGGTGAGGAAACTGCACTTATGCAGTCCATCGAAGGCAAGAGAGGAATGTCTAGAGTTAAGCCTCCGTTCCCTGCAAACAAAGGCCTTTGGGGAAAGCCTACAGTTATCAACAACGTTGAAACACTGGCAAATATAGCTCAGGTAGTTCACAGAGGACCGGAATGGTTTAGAAGCTTCGGTACTGAGAAATCACCGGGAACAAAGGCATTTGCTCTTGGAGGGAAGATTGTTAACACAGGTCTTGTGGAAGTTCCTATGGGAACAACCCTGAGAGAGGTTATTTACGATATAGGCGGTGGATGTCCAAACGGTAAAAAGTTCAAGGCTGTTCATGCAGGAGGCCCTTCAGGAGGATGTCTGACCGAAGCATTCCTGGATACGCCTATTGAATATGAAACGCTTATGGCTGCAGGGTCAATGATGGGCTCCGGCGGTATGATAGTAATGGATGAAGATAACTGCATGGTTGATATAGCAAGATTCTTCCTTGAATTTACGGTTGATGAGTCCTGCGGAAAATGTACACCCTGCAGAGTGGGAACAAAGAGAATGCTGACTATCCTTGAGAAGATAACCTCAGGAAAAGGAACTCTGGAAGATTTAGATGAGCTTGAAAGCCTGGCAAATAGCGTAAAGGATTCATCGCTCTGCGGACTTGGACAGACAGCTCCAAACCCTGTACTTGCTACACTTAAAAACTTCAGGGACGAATATGTTGCCCATGTTGTTGACAAAAAATGCCCTGCAAAGCAGTGTAAGGCATTATTGACCTATGAGATTGACAAGGAAAAATGTACGGGATGTACACTTTGCGCGAGAAAATGTCCTGTGCATTGTATTGAAGGCACTGTTAAGAATCCTCATGTCATCAATCAGGAATTGTGTATAAAATGCGGCAACTGCTACAGCGTGTGCAGATTCGGCGCCGTAGAAAAAAACTAAGAGGGAGGAAAACATGGCCATAGTAAAACTTAATATAAACGGAAAAGAAATAACAGCTGAATCCGGCAAGACAGTGTTGCAGGCAGCTCTGGAAAACAATATAGAAATTCCGCATCTCTGCTTTGACGAAAGACTTGAAGTATACGCAGGCTGCGGTCTGTGCCTCATTGAAATAGAAGGACAGCCAAAGACTGCAAGAGCATGCGCTACGCCTGTATCAAGCGGATTGATAGTGAGAAGTGATACAAAGAAGGTTGTGGAGGCAAGAAATGCTGCGTTGAACCTGCTGGTTTCACAGCATATAGGAGACTGCAAGGCTCCATGCACACTGAATTGCCCTGCTCACACAGATGTACAGGGATATGTAGGATTGGTTGCCAATGGACAGCCTAAGGAATCATTGAAATTAATAAAGGAAAAACTTCCGCTTCCTGCAAGTATAGGAAGAGTATGTCCTCATCCTTGCGAAAAGGCATGCAGAAGACAGCATGTTGAGGAGCCTGTTTCAATTGCATGCATAAAGACATATGCTGCAGATTATGATTTGAATTCAGACGATGTATATATACCGACCCTGAAGCCTGCCACAGGTAAAAAAGTTGCAGTTGTAGGAGCGGGTCCTGCAGGACTTTCTGCTGCATATTTCCTGCTTCGTGACGGTCATAAGGTTGATATATATGAGGCTATGGATAAGCCGGGCGGAATGCTGAGATACGGAATTCCTGAATATCGTCTTCCGAAAAATGTTGTGGATGCCGAAACTGCAGTAATAGAAGCAATGGGAGCTAAAATAAGCTACGGTGTAAAAATCGGAGAAGATTTATCCCTTGAATATCTGCAGAATAAGTATGATGCGGTATTTTTAGGAATAGGCGCATGGAAGAGCTCATCATTGAGATGCGAAGGAGAAAACACGCCGGGAGTTTTAGGCGGAATTGATTTCCTTATCAAAGTTGCGGAAAATAAACCGGTGAGTATAGGCAAGAAGGTTATAGTTGTAGGCGGTGGAAACACTGCAATGGACGTTGCAAGAACAAGCATCCGTCTGGGAGCAGAGGAAGTAAGAGTTGTTTACAGAAGAACCGAAAGCGAAATGCCGGCAGAAAAAATAGAGATACATGAAGCTAAGGAAGAGGGAGTAATATTCTCATTCCTGTCAGCTCCGGTGCTGGTTGAAAGCGATGGAGAGAAAGTTTCAGGTCTGAAATGCGAAACAATGGTTTTAGGTGAAAGAGATGCATCAGGCAGACAAAAGCCTGAGCCTACCGGTGAATATGTAACATTTGAAGCCGATACCATAATAGCTGCAATAGGACAGGAAGTTGACTGCGGCAAAATCAACGTTGCTCAGGACAGAAAGAACAACATTGCAATAAGCAAGGAAACATTTGAGACTAATTTAAAGGGTGTGTTTGCAGGCGGAGACGCAGCAACAGGACCTAAAATAGCAATAGATGCAATTGCTCAGGGGCAATATGCAGCAAAGGTTATGAACAGCTACCTTGAAGGCGCAATAATTCCTCATAGAGATATTCCTCTTGTTTATACTGAGGTTGAAAAGGAAGACTTCAAGCATATTGAATCAATACCGAGAGTTCCTCACAGAACTGTTGAGGCTGAGGTAAGAAAGTTTAACTTCCAGCCGATACTTCCTACAATGACGGCAGAGGAAGCTGTGAGAGAAGGAGCAAGATGTCTCGAGTGCGGCTGCAAGGACTACTTTGAATGTCAGCTTGTAGACTATATTAAGAAATATGATATTGATACAGTTAAGTATCATGCTGAAAATGAAGCGAAATTCAAGGAAACAGAGCATCCTTACATTTCTCAGAACGTTGATAAATGCGTGCTCTGTGGATTGTGCGTGAGAACCTGCGATGAAGTTGTAGGAGCATCAGCTCTTGGATTCGTTGAAAGAGGAAACGCAACATTTGTTGCTCCGGCGTTCCAGCAAGAATTGAAATATACAGACTGTATATCCTGCGGTCAGTGTATAGATGTATGCCCTACGGGAGCATGGTTGGACAGAAGAGAGAATATAAAGGAAATACCGCTGAATCTTACTCATACGAAGTCTGTGTGCAGTTATTGCTCGGTGGGATGCGACGTAGTATACCAGCATAAGGATAATATAATATATCAGGCATCAAGCCCTGAGGAAAATGAAATACCTGTTTGCGGAAAAGGAAAATTCGGAATCGAGCATATTAACAATGAGAAGAGACTTCTTGAAGCTAAGGCTCTCACAAAGGGAGCGCAGATACCTGCAGCGCTGGACGCAGCACTGTACGAAACTGCCAAGAGGCTGAGAAGCATTCAGAATATGTACGGAGAAAATCAGGTGGCATTTGTGGTTTCGCCGAAACTGACAAATGAAGAGCTTGCAAAAATAAGCGCTGTTGCTGCCGAATTAAAGACCGAGTACAAGGGCTCATTCACAACAGACAATGTACCGGGAATTGAGACTGTTCTCGGAGCCAATGCATCAACAACTACGATGGATGAATTAGATGCTGCAGATTTAATAATTTCTGTTGGACAATTGTACGAAAACCATCCTTCAGCAGGAATGAAGCTCAGAAGACTGTCCAATACAAGGACAATTGTAAATGCTTCAACCATGAAGACAAAAATGGACAAATGGTCGAAGAAAGCCCATGTGGAAAGATACGAAAAGTTCTTCGCAGAAGTTCTTAAGGCATTAATCGACAAGGCTGTTATAAAGAAAGAAGTTGTGGAAGGATATTCTAACGGCAAAGAGCTTCTGGCAGCACTTGAAGGACTTAAAGTTTCACAGTCTGCTGATCAAATTGCCGAAATAATTAAAAAATCTAAGAAAACCATTGTAATTGCTGACTCTAATACAGTCGAAAACAGCGCTCTGAAGCTTCTGGCGGATATGACGCTGCTTATGGGAAGCAAGGATAAACCTCACAGAGGATTGATTGTTCTCAAGGCAAAGGCAAACAGTCAGGGAGCATGGAACTTAGGTTTCAGAACTTCCGGAGAAGAAATTAAAAATGCAGTTCTTGACGGAAAAGTTAAGGGACTTGTGGTAATAGGCGAGGATATTGCAGCCAATGAGCCTAAGCTCAAGGAAGCTCTGTCAGATATGAAATTCTTTGCTGCATTCGATATAATGGAAAATGATACAACGGCTGCTGCCGACTATGTATTGCCGCTGTGTAGTCTTGCTGAAAGCAAAGGAACAATAACAAGCGCAGACGGAACAGTAAGAAATGTAAATGAGGTAATAAGACCTCTCACAGGCATGTCAAACTATGAAATGTTCGATAGCCTGGCACAGATGCTCAATGCAGAAAATGCACAGGCATCAGTAAAATCTTATGAAACCTCTTTATATGTGCCTTCCTTCGTTGAAAAGGAAAAAGCATATGAAGTATATGATACGGTTGAAAAAACATTTTTAAGAAATTTAAAAGAAAATTGTGTTAAATCAGAGTAACAACAATTAAATCCTTTTGAAAGACCCGGCATGTGGACCTTCAAGCCTCACATACGCTGCTTTTAGATAAGACAGGATGCGTCGAAAGAATGACTCCTGTCTTGGATTTATTATATTTATTAAATGAGATTCATCATTGCATGAATCTTATTTTTTATTTGCTTGTTGGGTAAAATAAGCTATAATAAGTATTACATAATATCCGGAGGAACAGTGAATGGCGGAACAATATTTTACCAAGAATCCCGAGACTGAAAAAGAAATATACAAGTATGACTGGAACATAGGCAGGGAGAGGTTTTATTTTTNNCAGTTATAAGAGAAAATGAAGGCTTTGAAGGCAGCATCTTAGATTTAGGATGCGGCTACGGTCCAATGGGAATCAGTATAGCCAAATTTTTAGAAAAATCGAAGGTGTCCATGTCGGATGTCAATGAAAGGGCACTTGAGCTTTGCACCATGAACGCAAAGGAAAACAGGGTCCAGGATAGAGTTGAAATCATCAATTCATCCATGTTTGACAATATACAGGGCAAGTACGGTATTATCGTAACAAATCCACCTATCCGTGCAGGAAAGGATGTAGTATTTGCATTTTATGAAGGAGCATATGAGCATTTGGGCCAAGGCGGTTCTCTCTATGTTGTAATACAGAAGAAGCAGGGAGCTCCCAGCACCAAGACGAAGCTTGAGAGTCTTTTTGGAAATTGCGAAATAGCTGATAAAAAATCGGGATATTTTATATTCAAATCTGTAAAAGCTACTTCCTGATTGTTCTTTTTCCCGTAAAATAATTTATTTCTGCTCCCGTCAGGAAAATAAGCGACAAAATGAATATCCATATGAGAAAGATTATGTCGCCGGACAAGTTGCCGTATATTGAGCTGTAATACATTGCTTTTGTGCTTATGTAGTTTGAATATACAGCAGAGCCTACTATAAATCCGCAGGATGAAAAAACGGCTCCCGGTATAACGTAGAAAAAGCTTACCTTTTCATATGTCAGAAACTTATATGCGGCGGAAAATATCAGCAGCAAAATCAGAAACGGCAGCGCATATCTGAGCACATGTACAAGAAAGAAATCTGTGGTCTGAAATAATTTTATTTTCTGGATAAACAGGATTATTTCTCTTCCCCACACAATGGATGCAAATATAAGATGCATAGCAAGCATAATAGCTATTGTAAAAATAATTCCTTCAATGCGCATAAATAAGTAATTATTTTTTATGTTGAATCCATATGCCCTGTTTATGCCGCTTATGATGGTCGCGCTACCTGCCGTTGCGGACCATAAGGATATAAGCAGGCTTGAAGAAAAATATGTCCTGCTGCAATTTCCCACGGAGTTGTGCACTATGCCGTATACTATCTGAAAAACGTCCTCAGGCAGGACTGCTTCAACAGAATCCAGCAGATAAAAAATATAGTGGCTGTAACCGCAAAGAATGGATATGGCCAGAATTAAAAAAGGGGAAATTCCCAATATAATATAGAAGGAAAACTGTGCGCTGAGCGCAGCAATATTATCATCCTTCATTTTAGCAAGCAACTTTATAATAAAGACAAGAAGGCGTTTAAACATATGACCACCGGAGATTTGATTTTATTAAAAGTATTGGCAAAAATAAATAATATATTAATATTCAGATGTTAAATTTATGTCAATCATATCAAATGACTTGATTATTCAATTTTGCGATGATATAATTATTGTAGGCAAAAAAAAGGACATGGTCCTATAAATAGGAGGTTTAAATGGAAATCAAAAAAATATGTGTTGTCGGCACAGGGACAATGGCAAAAGGAATTATNNTCAGGCAGGATATCCGGTAATCGTTAAGGGAAGAGCGGGAAAATCCTATGATACACTTGAAGACACTATTGGCAAGGGACTTGCAAAGTTAGTTGCAAAAGGAAAATTAGAGCAGTCTGCAATGGATTCAACTATTGCTAACATCACAAAGGTAACAGAATATTCAGGATGCGGTGAAGCAGATTTATTTATTGAAGCTATAGCAGAAGACATGGAAACAAAGCATGCTATTTTTGCTGAAATAGAAGCTGTTGCAAAGGAAGATGCAATACTTTCAACTAATACATCTTCATTGTCCATTACTGAAATTGCTTCAAGGTCAAAAAGACCTGGTCAGATTATAGGAATGCATTTCTTCAATCCTGTTCCTGTTATGAAATTAGTGGAAATAATCAAGGGCAAACTGACTGATGAAGAAGTACATAAGGCAATATACGAATTGTCACAAAATATAGGAAAAACTCCTGTAAGCGTTGAAGAGGCTCCTGGATTTGTGGTTAACAGAATACTTATACCATTAGTTAACGAAGGTATAGGCATACTGGCAGACGGAGTTGCTACAAAGGAAGAAATAGACGCAGCTATGAAGCTGGGTGCAAACCATCCTATGGGACCATTGGAGTTAGGTGACCTTATAGGTCTTGATGTATGCCTTGCAATAATGGAAGTTCTGTACAATGAATTCGG
>DOON01000034.1:20104-21466 GCA_003514865.1 Clostridiales bacterium | reverse complement strand
TTTAAAATGCGGACAAATATTTGTCCGCAATATAGGAAAGCAGTATATACTAATCCGCTTCAAGGGAACTTATTTAATGCGAATTAGTATAATATTACCTGTTTACTTTTTAAGGTGATAATTTTATAATTTATTTTAGAAACACGGAACATTTTGCATCAAAAATCAGTCTAATGTTATGCATGGTTATATTCTGCATACAGAAACAAGGAGGACGAAATTGAAAAGAATTATTAATAAAATATCAGTCATGGCACTCTGCGTGACATTGAGCATAAATACAGTTACATATGCCGGAGTTCTTGACGCAATAACCGAATCGCCCCAGGAAAATACGCAGGACGACAATGAAACAAGCCCTGCCTCAACACCTGAAACAACTACCAAAACGTCAGCTCCAACAGTTGCATCGGAGGCTTACAGCAAGACATCCTTTTCGGATATCAATGGTCACTGGGCAAAAAGCTGGATTGAAAAATCCGTTGAAATGGGATTTGTATCGGGCTACGAGGATGGAACATTCAAGCCGGACAGAACAATTACAAGAGCTGAATTTTCAAAATTAATAAATAACGCATTGAATACAAGCAAAAAAGCATCAATAAACTTCACAGATGTGGGAAACAAGGACTGGTTTTACGAAGAAATCCAGAAATCAGTTGCTTCAGGATTTTTCTCAGGGTATGAAAACAACACATTCAGACCCTCCAATCCCATAAAAAGAGAGGAAGCTGCAAAGGTTGTGAGCTCGGCGATAGCAACGGGAGGCATCGAAGGGGAAGGCGCTACTCTGCTTTCAGATTACGGAACTATACAAGAATGGGCAAAAATCAGCGTAAATTCCGTTTACAACAAGGGATATATACTGGGATACCCCGAAGGTACATATCGTCCTTCCAAGGCCCTGACCCGTGCAGAGGCAGTTAAAATTATCTATGAAATAATTGAAAATGAAAATATAGAGCTTGGCTTCAATATAACAAATTATAATGAAACATATTCCAGCGCAGTTGTCGTAGGAGACCTGAATATTTTGGATTCTGTGGGAACAGGAAATGTAACACTGAAAAATATAGTGGTTTTGGGAGATATAGTTGTATCCGCCACAAGGATTTCTTCCATACAGCTTACGGATGTAAAAGCAAGAAGCATTATTGTAACTGATGGTAGCAATCCCGTAAAAATCATATGCAATGACAATGTATCAATTTCCGTAACAAAGCTTCCTTCAGCGGCAATTATTCAGAGGATAGGAAGTAATGTAAATATATAAAACTAACAGAAGGATGCCTCATTGATTATTCAAAGGGCATCCTTTTTACATACTTATACTGCTTTTATTTTAAAATGCGGACAAATATT
>DOON01000034.1:0-20092 GCA_003514865.1 Clostridiales bacterium | reverse complement strand
ATTTTATGCGGATTAGTATTAATTTAATTTTTCAAGCTCCGGCTTCAGATAATTCACTGTATTTTCAAATTCTGAATTAAGACGAAACCTCGTTGTTCTTACCTCGTTGGAAGAATTATCATACTCACTCCTAATTCTGCTTTCAATATTTATATAGTACCCATTTTCTCCGTATCCGGTATAAAACTTTTCGTAGTGATAGTTATTCAGTGAGTAAAATGCATTATCCGTCGTCACAAACAGCTTATCAATATCCTTCATCAAATACGGCCTTAATTCATCCATTGTGACAGCTAGAGGAACTTCTTCTCCTTTATAGTCACTTCCGATATAAATATCTATACCCATGTAATTATCTTTATAATATTTCTCATTATAAATATAGCTNNCACATACTCCCTCACCATGAATTTTCCGTCATTCATGAAGTAAACTATTGTTATACTGCTTAGCCAAAGATCATTCTTGTAATTATTGTCTTTGAGCAATTCCTTATGAAGATCTGTGATTGTTTTGATATTTTCTTTATCTGAAAACAGCACTATTCCATTACTGTTGTATATTCTGATCATATCATCCGAGCTCAGTGCGTTGTTTTCATTTTCATTTATATATTCACGCACCTTGCTTAATCCCCATGTACCCGAACCTACATATGCATATTTTACATTTTCAGCATCTGGAACCATATCTCTGTACCTTCCTGCAAATAAAACTGTTCCTCATGTTGCCGCCACAAAAACAGCCATACTTACAATAAATACTTTTATTGAAAGCCTTGATATCCTGAAGGATTTCTCCATTGCGGCAATTATGAGATAGTATGTCAATGCAGCCATCAGAACAGAAGCAAAAATTGTGCCCGCTATATCTTTTCTGTAGTATAGTGTCATTGATAAAAATGCCGGAACTATCAGACATGCAAGCACGGATGCGAAATATTTGTAGCCGTCAAACACAATGAAGTTTCCCGTATTTTCATTTTTTCTTCTTTTCAGCGTCTTAAATATAAGCATTACAATACCTGTCAATATAATTCCCAAGAGCAGGAAATATACACAATCCAGAGGCTTTTCAAAATACCTGCTGAAATATATGTAATCAAGCTTATATACAGTGTTAACAAAATATTGCATTAGGACATCCGCACTGAAACCTGTTACCATATTTTCAAGTATTGTAAACATGAAATAAAGTATCAGATAAATTATCCCCGGCAGCGCGAAATTAAACATTGTCATAATTCCTGCGACCAAAGTATTTCCTGCCAGTATTGAAGACAGTGATGCTAAAAATATCCCTGCCAGAAGCCACGGTATTATCAGCTTGAACACCTCAAATAAATCAAAATGCGCATTATTTACAGCATTTGATATAATTATCAGTATAAGCAAGTATACCATAAGAACTACATTTACCGCCGTATTAACCAATACCTGGTCTCTGAATGTCGCAGGCTTGGATTTGTAATACGCCATCTTGGCATCATTGTGAAGAAAGCTGTTATCCACAAGACAATTTATGAAAACAAGAACAAACATCTCAAATATCCCAAGTCCGATAAAAAATCCGTCATAGATATTAAGTATAAACGGCACTAAAAGTGTACTCACAAATATTACAACAGCCGACAGAAAAAACCAGTTTTTCTTTGATTCCAGCGAATTCTTAAGAAGCGGAAAAAACATGCTACTTTTTCTCTGTTCCATATCCTGCACCTCCCAGCTCTGTTATGAAAATTTCTTCAAGTGTCATAGAAAGCTTATCAAACAAAAGAACCTTGTATTTTTCTTCAAGCTTGCTTCTGAATTCTCCGGCGTCACCTGTCAACGTACACAAATTAATGCTTCCGATTTTTACAGATTTAATAATATTGAACTCACTGAATTCGGAAGCGTCAAACTCACCTTCAACTGCAAACTGAACTCTCTTCAGCTCATCCTTCATTCTTTCAAGATTCTCTTCCTTGAGAATCTTCCCCTCATGCATTATGCCAACCTTGTCGCATATGTTATCCAGCTCTTTTAAATCATGGGATGAAATAATTACGGTCATTTCCCTTTCCATAACTTCCTGTATCAGCACATCCCAGAATTTTCTCTTTATAACTGCATCAAGACCGTCTACAATTTCGTCTAAGAGAAGCACCTTAGGCTGTGCTGCAATGGCAAGAACAAATGCTGCCTGCTTTCTTTGACCCTTGGACATTTTATTCAGATTTTTGTTTTTATCAATATTGAAATAACTGACAAGCTCTAAAAATTTTTTTTCGGAAATATTTTTATACATTATTTTTTCATATTCAAACAACTTGCTGAGTGTGAATTGATGGGGAAAAAATAAATTGTCCTGCACATAATAAAAATCCTTTATAATGTCGGTGTTTTCCTTCACCTCTTCATCATCGTTAAAAACATGACCCTCATCCTGTATGTATATCATCATTATATGCCTCAAAAGCGTTGTTTTTCCGCATCCGTTTGAGCCTACCAGACCATATATCTGACTTGCCTCGGCATTTATGTTAATATTGCTCAATACCTGAAATTCACCGAATTTCTTGCTTAAATTTTCAATCCTTAACATACGACCTCCTTATTCCCTGTACAAATTCAGGATTTTCTTTACTGATTCANNATGCTGCTATCATTCAATCCTAAATTTTTCAGTGATTTAATCGTTTCCTTCAGTCTATCTTCCGCAATTTTTATATGGGTATCCCTTAATTCTTCCGAACTTTTTACAAAATTGCCCTTTCCCTTTACAGTGTAAATATAATTGTCTTCCTCAAGACTTCTGTAAGCCCTCTGTATGGTATTGGGGTTTATTTTTACCATAGCAGCCAGCTCCCTTACAGAAGGTAATTTTTCATCAGGTTTTAAGGCTTTTGATAAAATGAGCCTTGTGATTTCTTCATAAATTTGTTCATACAACGCCTTTGAACTGTTATTATCAATTTGAATCATTTTACACCTCCTCAGATATTGCTGCAGGCTACTTTTNNTTCCTTCAATGTCCCCTCATAAACTTCTTCAAGCTCCAATTTATTGTAATCATCAGGTGTAACAAGAGAAATTTCCTTTTTAAACGGTACTATTCCCCATAAAAGATATGTAACAAAGCTCGAGCACACGTAAAAATACTGCCTTTGATACGGTATGTTGAAATAAATCAGAAAAACATTTAAAAAGCTGTATCTGAAGCTGTTCGGTTCTGCAAGAAACCTTTCAAGCCTCTCATTAATAACATCGTAATCCTTATCCGTAACTTCAAGCCTGTAGATTTTGCATTTTGTTTCCGGATGCATCTTAAATACTCCCCTGTCGGGTTCTTCCTTTACAAATCCGCCTATGAGCGGAAACCACGTTATTTTTCTTCCGAAGCTGAACATTGTCCTGCAATTATTATCAAAGGATATGGATATATGATTGTAAGGCTTCTTTGATACTGCTCTCAGCGTCTTGGATATAACTGTGTTTGTCTGTGTAAGTACAATATTAATTTCCTTCATATGTAACTCCTATTACCTAATCAATGTCATGTGTATTAATACACTCAGTACAGCGACTGTATTATATATCATAGTACAGTCGCTGTCAATAGTTATTTTTAAAAAAATAATGACCGCCGCTGTAAAAATTCACAGCTACGGTCATTGTTAATTTCTATAAATTATTTATATAACAGAATACAGCCAAAAAAACAATGGTATCGTAATTAATGAGNNCCGTATTTTTGAGCCAAAATAGGCATGAGCACAGCAACAGGTAATGCTGCATATATAACAAAAATCTGTTCTGCCATTGGATCGAAATTTAAAAACTTCAATAATATAATCATTATTATTGGAGAAGCAATCAGCCTGAAGAAGGTTGTGAAATAAGCTTCCTTGCTTATGAGTGATTCCTTTACTCCTATAGTGGCTATTTTGCTTCCTATTATTATCATTGACAGAAATGTTGTTACGTTTGTCAGCAAGCTCAATAGGTTCGTAGCGAACAAAGGAAGCTTCAGTTGAGTGAAGTACAGCACCAGGCCTGCATATACTCCTATCATGCCGGGATTATAAAGCATAAATTTGTATCTGTTTTTGATTTTTTTATCTCCCAAAAGCAGGGATACTCCGTATGTCCACATGAACACTATGTTGGGAACGTGAAACATTGTTGCATAAAACATACCCTGTGCACCATATATCTGATATGCCAGTGGAAATCCCATAAAGCCCCCATTAAGCAATACAATTGAGTACTTTATCATCTTTTTCTTTTCATTGTCCCCGGTTCTGGCAGAGGCAATGTTGCCAATAAATATGAGTAAGATATCAAATATTACAGCTATTGCAAGAAGTACCCCTCCCGTTTTTAGCTGCTCGAAAGAAAATTCAATATTCATTGCGTTTATTATCATTACAGGTGTTGTTATATTAACCAGTATATATGTAAGAGCACTTTCCCCGTCATTATTTAAAATCCCTTTATTCCTTAAATAATACCCCATTGCCATGAGTATAGCCATCAATACTATACTGTTCACTAATGTCATTAAAATCATAATAACTCCCCTGATTATTTCTTCATTTTCGTTTCAGAATATCACGGAACAGGATAAGTTACAAGCAAAATTTACAATAATCGCGGCTATGAGCCTGTTGACTTATACCGACTCAATCCAACTCGCCAGAATATCAGGCATGGAATAAGAAACAGCATGCTCAGCAAGGGCAGAAACATATAATATGTATTTTCCGACTTTCCTATGATGTATAAAAACGGATAATATTGAAAAAGCGCCAACGGTATAACGTAGGTCAGAAATTTAAGCACTCCTTCTCCGTATATGGAAAACGGATATCTGCCGAACTCCCTGGCACCGTCCGTCAAAATGTTCATAAATTCAAGTCCTTCTGTCGTAAAGAAGCAAAGCGATGCATAGACAATAAATAACCCTGAAAACACCGCAATCCCTCCGAGCAGCATAAAAATCAGCGTACATATTTTAGAAGATGTCCATTCTATTCCGCTGTAATGCACGGCATAGACAAACATGGCAACAGCCTGAGCCATTCTCCCAATGCGGGCGAATTCAATACGGGAGGCAAGCACCTGAAAAATTTCATTCCGAGGCCTTACTAAAATCCGGTCAAATTCCCCGTTTGAAATAATCGAGGAAAATGCATCAAAGCCCCGTACAAAGCACTCTGAAAGAGAAAAGGCTGTCAGTATGACGGCAAAGCACAGCAGTACCTCCGGAAACGTAAAGCCGTTTAGGGATCTGAAGCGGTAAAACATGAAATAAATTCCCAAGAGTGCCGTGAAAGAAATTAAAAACTGTCCTATTGCAGACATACAAAACGATACCTTGTACTGCATCTGACTTCTTAAAATAATTGAAGCATATTTCAAGTATAATCTCATACTATCCTCCCTGAACCACTGTCTTTTTAAGTGCCTGATTTATAAGCAGCCTTCCTGCCGCAACTAATACAGCAATCCACACGGTTTGAACCGCCATGCTTTTTATGATATCCATACCTGAAATATATCCGTTATATATTTGAAATGGAGTATTTTGTATGGATGCAAAGGGCAGAGCAAGCATTACTTTCTGCAGGCTGTCAGGAAAAAATGGCAGCGGTATCACAGCACCGGAAAAAAACTCAACAACACTGGTGGCAAGAATACGTGTACCCATGGAGGATACGGTATAAAAAGCCGAAATATATATGAGCATGGAAAAGGCAACTAATATCATCATACCAAGCAGCATAGAAACAGCAAATGCGGCACCTGCCGCCGCAGAATCAGGCATGGAAATATTAAATGGTTTAGGCAGAAATATAGCGACTATCAATATGGGAAAGCAGCGCAGAACAGCCCTTGAAACGCGTATTGCGGCGTTTTTTACGAACCACATGGTATATAGGTCGGCGGGACGGCACAGCTCATATGAAATATTGCCGCTTGTTATGGAATCAAAAATATCATTGTCAAAATACCATGCCATATACAAAGCCAGCAACGCCTGCTGAAGCCATATATAGCTTGACAATTCCGGGAATGTCATGGGAAATATGTTTTTACCATCCTGATAAAATGCCCAAAACATGAGAAGCGTCATTCCGCCCCAGGCAAATTGAGTTGAAACACCTGCCCATGCCGCCGCTCGGTATTGCAGCCCGTTTATAAACCTTATTCTGAAGAACGACATATACTTTCTCATATCTTAAACTCCCTGTAAAGAGATACTACCATCTCTTCAGCGGTGGTTCCTGTTATGGAAATATCTCGGATATCTACCTGAGCAGATATTTTAGCAATGGCTTCTGAAACGGATATTACGTCCGTATCAATAAGAATTTCGGCATGTCCGTCCAGCTTCTTTATAAAGCTCATACCATTTCCTATTTCATCGATGTTACCTGTGTAATCAACAACGAAGGTCCTGCTGCTGAAATTTCTCCTTTTTAATTCGCTCAGAGAACCGTCCAGCAATATTTTTCCTCTGCCTATGAGCAGTATCCTTTCTGTCAGGGCTTCAATGTCCTGCATGTCGTGGGTGGTTAAAATTACAGTTGTTTTGCGCTCACTGTTCACAGTCCTGATAAACTTGCGCACAGCAACTTTGGAAACGGCATCAAGACCTATGGTGGGCTCATCCAGAAATAGAATGGAGGGACTGTGCAAAAGAGATGCTGCAATTTCGCAGCGCATCCTCTGGCCGAGAGAAAGCTGTCTCGCAGGTGTACGGATTATTTCACCTATGTCAAGGAGCTCCTTCAAATCGTTGAGATTCTTATTAAATTCACTGTTATCCACCTTGTAGATGTCCCTAATCAGCTCAAAACTGTCCGCAACCGGAACATCCCACCAAAGCTGGCTCCTCTGACCGAAAACAACTCCGATCTCCCTTACATGATCAACCCTCTGCTTCCATGGAGTCCTGCCGTTTATAACACATTCACCGCTATCGGGAGTAAGTATTCCGCTCATTATTTTAATAGTGCTGCTCTTTCCGGCGCCATTGGGGCCTATATACCCCACCATTTCACCGTCATTTATGGTAAAGGACACATCATTAAGCGCCTGAATGTATGTATATTCCTTCCTGAACATGGCCTTCACCGCTTCATGCAGGCCTGCATTCCTCTTGGCAACCTTAAAGGTTTTATTTATATTTTTAAGCTCAATCATCCTCTCCTCCGGCGGGTATTTTGTATATTCTATTATTTCGCATACATTATAACATATTACAAAATAGAAAACTACAAACAGGATACCTGCTTGTAGTTTTTTATTCCACCCGAGGACTGTTGCTATCTATCCAGCCCGTTTCCGTATAACCATAGCATGCCAAAAGCATTCTAGTGTTTTGGTTATTTTATATAATTATCTTATTCATTCTAGATTGAATAATCCTTTTTGTTGTTCTTTAAATTGTACTAAGCCATATAACTAAAATTCATATTTATCATATATATTCCATTCAAGAATAATACTATAAGTTCCGATTGATATAATACCCAAAAACTATTTTAGGTGGTATAATTATTTAAAGTAAGTTTTCCGGAATATTAGGAGGTTTCTATGGTGAAGATTGCAATAATAATCCCAAGAGATTTGGTAAAGGTAGCGGAGTCAGCAGCTTCTGACTTTGAAGAAAGTATTCATATAATTGAAGGTTCCATGGAAAGAGGTCTTGATTTAGCAAAAGAGTATGAAGCCAAGGGCTATGATGTTATTATTGCAAGAGGAGGCACTCAGCTTCTATTAAAGAATGGTGGCTTAAGTATACCCACTGTACCGATTCCAATAACAGTGATAGACATATTTAATGCTATAAAGGAAGCAGAAAAAGTTGGCGACAATATTGCTATAATAGCCTTTAATAATATGCTTACAGCAATCGAAAGCTTTATAAAAGTAACGGGAATAAAATACCAGATAATTCAGGTTGCTAATGAAAAAGACGTTAAAGAAAAAATTTCAGATATTGCAAGTAAAGGAATCAAGGTGGTAATTGGAGGGGGTGTTGTTGCTCGCTATGGACCTAAATATGACATTAAACCTATTGTTATAAAAACCGGAAGAGAAGCTATCATTAGTGCAATAGAGGAAGCAAAAAGAGTAGCAATAGCTACTCGTGAGGAGAAAAAAAGAGGAGAAAGATTTAGAACTATAGTAGAAAACTCTAGAGATGGTATTATATCAGTTGATAAAAATGGATACATAAATACTTTTAACTCAACAGCTGAAAAGTTATTGAAGATAAATGGTAAAGAGGCTATTGGAAAGCATATAGATAATGTGCTTCCTCAGCTTGAACTTACTGATATATTGTATAGTGGCATTGGTGAAATGGAGGTCATTAAAAATATTCAGGAAAACAAGATAATGGTATCGAATATACCTATAAAGATAAATGATGAAGTAGTTGATGCAATCTCAATGCTGCAGGATGTAAATAGAATTCAAATGATGGAAGAAAAAATCAGAAGAGAGATTTACACTACTGGGTTATATGCCAAATATACTTTCGAGGATATTTTAGGAGTTAGCAAAGAATCTAAAGAATCTATAAGAATAGGTAAGGAATATGCAAAAGTAAATTCAACAATTTTAATAGAGGGTGAAACAGGGACTGGAAAGGAAGTCATGGCTCAAAGTATACACAATTATAGTAACCAGGCTGAAGGGCCATTTGTAGCAGTTAACTGTGCTGCACTTCCTGAAAATCTACTGGAATCAGAGCTGTTTGGCTATGCACCTGGTTCTTTTACTGGGGCAGATAAAAAAGGTAAAAGAGGCTTATTTGAACTAGCCCATAGAGGTACCATATTCTTGGATGAGATATGTGGATTGAATCCTTCGATTCAAGGAAGATTATTAAGAGTACTTCAAGAAAAACAAGTTATGAGGATAGGAGACAACAAAGTAATTCCTATAGAAGTAAGAGTTATAACTGCAACAAATAGAAATCTTCACAATTTAGTTCTAGAAAGAAAATTTAGAGAAGATTTATTTTATAGACTTAATGTTTTGAAAATAGTGATTCCTCCTTTAAGAAAAAGATATGAAGATATACCATATCTAGTGGAACACTTTATTCAATATTACAGTCTCAAATTAGGGAAATCAGCGATTACCCTTAGTGAGGAGGCAATGGAATATTTAAGCTTGTATAATTGGCCTGGTAATGTAAGAGAACTAAAAAACTTTGTTGAAAGATTAATGGTCGTTGCAAAGCATTCACACATTGAACTAAGTGATATTAAGGACAAATTTATTGTAGTGGATAGTGTTAGAAATGATCCAATTGCATATCAATTAGACAATCAGCGGATACATAATAAAAACAATATTAAAACAGAGGATTATATGACGCTCTATAGTTCTGAGAAAGAAGCCATAATAAATGCTTTAAAAGATAATATGGGTGTAATTAATTTTACTGCAAAAGCACTTGGTATATCCAGAACCACCTTATGGAGAAAAATGAAGAAATACGACTTAGATGTGTTGCGATAATAATTAGTTCAGCATACGCAACATAAATGTTTCAATTTTGAATCAATTGTGTTGCAGAATGTGAAACATAATTGATTCAAATGTAGAATACTTAAAGAAGTACATTCAAATCACTTGATAAGAACCATGTTGAATTTTGGCATGGTTCTTGCTTTATGTATAATAGTGTTGTTAAAAAAATTACAAAGATACAAGTCTAAAGTTTATNNTAGGAGGTGATGATATGAAAAGATTCATTGATCTTCGCTCAGATACTGTAACGCAGCCTTCTCAAGAAATGAGAGATGCAATGCACAAAGCTGTAGTTGGTGACGATATCATGGGAGAAGACCCGACAGTAAGAAAACTAGAAATAATGTCGGCAGATATAACGGGAAAAGAAGATGCACTATTTGTTACTTCAGGAACTATGGGCAACCAAATTGCAGTTATGGCTCTGGCAAATCGTGGAGAAGAAGTAATAGTGGGTGACACCTCACATATTTATAATTTAGAGGCTGGAGCACTTGCTGCTTTATCACAAGTACAGACTAGAGCTATAGAAGTACCAAATGGAATTTATGATATTAGGAAAATGGAAGAGCTAATTCAAGCAGATGGTATACAGAATGCCCGAACTTCATTAATATGCATAGAAAATACAAATAACTTAAATGCAGGATTTGTAGTACCTTTAGAAAATATTAATGCTGTTTGTGAATTAGCAAAAGAAAACAATATACCTGTTCATTTAGATGGTGCAAGAATATTTAATGCAGCCGTCGCTTCCAAAACGCCTGTTAAAGAAATCGCAAAAAATGTGGATACTGTTATGTTTGCTTTAACAAAAGGTCTTGCTGCACCATTTGGAGCAATACTTGCTGGAAATAAAGATTTTATTGCAAAGGCAAGATGGATGAAACAAAGAATAGGTGGTGGGTTCAGGCAGGCAGGTTTTTTAGCAGCGCCTGGAATTGTAGCGTTAAATACAATGTTGCCACAGCTTGAAATTGATCATAAGCATGCACAGATATTAGGTCATGGTTTATCAAAAATCAATAAATTGAAAGTAGATACATCTAGAATTCACACAAATATAATTACTGGTTCAGTTGAAGATTTGCCAACTACAATTGATAACTTCCTTGAGAAATTATTGCAAATGGGCATTAAGGCTAAAAAGATTTCCAATAAATCTTTTAGAATGGTTACCCATTATGGAATTGAGGAAAGAGATCTCCATGAAGTAATTAAAGCTGTTGAAGATATAATAGATGAATTATAAAGGAGGAATATAATGGAGAGAAGAAAATATTTACAAATACCTGGACCGACTAATGTGCCAAACAGAATACTTACAACTCTATCTAAGCCTCTGATAAATCATAGAGGGCCAGAGTTCGAAGAACTATTAACAAATTGTGTAAATGGCTTGAGAAAAGTATTTAGGACTAACAATGACATCCTTATGTTTCCAAGTTCAGGAAGCGGTGGATTAGAATCAGCCATAGTTAATCTTTTCTCACCTGGAGATACAATTGTAGCAGCTTGCCATGGTTTGTTCAGTGAGAGGGTTGCTCTGATTGCAGAAAGATATGGAGTCAATACCATTAAAATTCAAAAAGAGTGGGGAGAAGCTATAAAAGCAGAGGAGATTGAGGAAGTTCTTAAGAAGGATGTGGACAAAAATATAAAAGCGGTATGTCTACCACAAAATGAGACAACTTCTGGTATCTCAAATGATATTGAGAGCATTGGTAAAATAATGAAGGAAAGTGGACACCCAGCATTATTGATAGTAGATGTGGTTAGTTCCCTAGCTTGCCTTCCATTTGAGACTGATGCATGGGGCATAGATGTTGCCATAACTGCTTCACAAAAGGGTTTCATGCTGCCACCCGGCCTTAGTATGATCTCCATAAGTGAAAGGGCATGGAAACTTACTGAAGAGTCAAAATTACCTAAATGGTATTGGGATTATAAAGCTGTAAGGGAAAAAATGAAAGAGCAGCAATTACCTTATACACCTCCTACAACATTATTGTTTGGGTTAAAAGAGTCTTTAGATATTCTTGAAGAAGAAGGTATTGAGAATGTTTGGAATAGGCATGCTTTAATGGCACAGGCTACAAGAAATGCGGCAAAGGCTATGGGATTATTCCTGTTTGCAGAACCAGGATATGAATCTGATACAGTTACAGCCATTTATATGCCTGAGGGAATAGTATTTAAGGAATTTTCAAATATACTAAAGTCAAAATATGGTGTGGTTATCGGAGGTGGACTGCAAAGATTACAAGGAAAGATTTTGAGAATTGGGCATATGGGTTCAATCCATGAATTAGATGTTTATGCTATTATGGGTGCAATAGAAATGTCACTATTCGAACTTGGATATAAGGTTGAATTAGGAACAGCTTCAAAAGCAGTATCTGAAACATTTCTTAAATATCTTATTTAAAAAGATTGCGCTATGCCATAGGTAATAGTAGGATAAATAAAATAAATTAAACTGCTAAAGTAAGGGGTACTGAGAAAAAATGAATTTGGAGGTNNCATTAAAAATAACACTTACTATGATTCTGTTACGCTAATGGTAATTACTTCTGAGATTACAAAGATTCCCGGGGTAGGAGAAGCTTCCGTCTGCATGGGAACGGAACTAAACAAAGAAATGCTTGTGGCTAGTGGACTTTCAAATCCTGATACTGAAAATGCTACAACTAACGATTTGATAATAGCTTTTGAAACTAATGACAGTTCAGTAAAAGATGACGTTCTAAAAACTGTCGATGAGTTACTTAAGAAGAAAAAACATAGCAGTGGGGCAGGCGGGGCAACAGTCGCTGCACCAATTAGCTTAAAGACAGGCTTGTCTGAGGAACCGGATACAAATCTGGCGATTATTTCTGTGCCAGGGCGTTATGCTTTTATAGAGGCACAAAAAGCGCTGCTTTCTGGTTTAAACGTTATGCTCTTTAGTGACAATGTGTCATTGGAAGAAGAAAAATTACTTAAGACTTATGCTGTTAAAAAAGACTTGCTAATGATGGGGCCAGACTGTGGAACATCAATCATTAATAATAAAGGTCTGTGTTTTGCCAATGAAATCCGCAAAGGAAACATAGGAATTGTTGGCGCAACCGGAACAGGAATACAGGAAGTTACTGTTCTAATAGACCAATTTGGCGGAGGAATTACACAGGCAATCGGCGTTGGCGGCAGAGATTTAAGCAGTGAAATCGGCGGAATTATGATGCTTAATGTTCTAGAATCTCTAAAAAATGACAAAGAAACTGAAATTATATTATTGCTTTCTAAACAACCGTCACAGTCTGTTGCAGATAAAATAATCACAGCAGCTGAAAATTGTAGCAAGACTGTTGTAATATGTTTTATGGGGTACAGCGAAGGCGTTACAAATAGTAAGAATGTATTCTTTGTTACAACATTGGAAGAAGCTGCAATGAAGGCGCTTGAATTAACAGGAATTAAACCGGATATGGAACCAGAAGATTTATCATTTTCAGAGGACCTTGCTAAAAAACTTTCATCTGAACAAAAATATGTTAAAGGACTATTCTGCGGAGGAACTCTATGTAGCGAAGCAAAATATGTATTTAACAATTATTTAGCAGAGCCATCAAATGGAAAAGCTATAGACGATACGTTAACCAAAGGCCATACATTTTTGGATTTAGGCGATGACAAATATACAATGGGAAAACCTCATCCGATGATTGACCCAACAATCAGAAACGGAAAAATCGCTGAAGAAGCTAAGAATAAGGAAACAGCAGCAATTATATTAGNNAATCGGCCATGGGGCACATGATGACCCAGCTAGTGTTGCACTTAAGTCTATCCAGGAAGCGAAAGCTGCTTCACCAAATATGGTAATCATTGCATATGTATGTGGTACAGAAAAAGATTTTCAAGGGCTTCAAAAACAAAAAGATATATTGACATCTGCAGGGGTAATCATAGCGGATAGTAATGCACAAGCAGCCAGAATTGCAGCAGAAGTGATAAGGAGGAAAAATTATGAGTTTAAATAACCAATTTTTAAATCTAGATATTAAGGCTATAAATATTGGTACGGATATTTTCAATAAAGCAATGTCCGATCAAGAAGTAGAGACCTTGTACATAGATTGGACTCCGCCTCGCACTAAAAATGATGAAATGTTAGCTGCTCTAAAAAAACTTTACACTGAAGAAGTTGAGGAGGCTAACCAGATAGCTTTAAATCGCTTTTTTGAGGCTGAGCCGTTTTTAATTGACGTTGCAAAAGCTATAGATGTTATTCCGAACATGACTCCATATACTATTTTACACTCGGGACCTCCAATCGAATGGGAGAATATGTGCGGACCAATGAAAGGGGCAATTATAGGTTTAGTCCTGTTTGAGGGTTTTGCAGATAATCCGGATGATGCTGTTAAGTTTGTAGAATCTGGTAAAATTGAATTCGGTTCATGTCATGATTATGGAGCTGTAGGACCTATGGCCGGCGTAATCTCAGCATCAATGTATGTACACGTAGTAAAAAATATGAAACATGGAAACTTATCATTTTGCCCATTAACTGAAGGAACTAGAGCCAAAGTTCTTCGCTTTGGGGCATATGATGATGATGTACTAGAGAATTTCAGATGGATCCACGGTGAACTGGCAGAAACACTGCACAAAGCACTTAAGAATTCTGACGGGATAGATGTGCGCTCAATGATTTCTCAGGCTTTGCACATGGGAGATGAATGTCACAACAGAAACAAAGCAGGAAGTGGTTTGTTTATGAAGGGATTGTTCCCGCTCCTTGTAAAAGCAAAACTTGAAGAAGATGTTTTTCTAAGAGTATTGAATAATCTAAATACAAATGATCATTACTTCCTGAGTCTTTCAATGCCTGCTTTGAAGGCATGTCTTGACGCTGCACACGGAGTAAAAAATAGTACTATAGTAACTGCTCTGTCCAGAAATGGTGTAGAATTTGGAATTCGTGTAAGCGGTTGTGAGGGTAATACATGGTTCACCGGACCATCCCAATATGTTGAAGGACTTTATTTACCTGGGTTCTCTAAGGAGGATGCAAATTTGGATATGGGTGACAGTGCAATCACTGAAGCAGGAGGAGTAGGTGGATTTGCACTATCAGGAGCACCTGCAATTGTACAATTCGTAGGTGGAAATGTAGAGGACTGTCTAAGGATAACGAAAGATATGTACGAAATTACATTTACTGAAAACCCTACGTTTTCAATGCCAAATCTTGACTTCAGAGGTGGTCCAAGCGGTATAGACATAAGAAAAGTGCTGGAAACAGGAATTTTACCTGTAATTACAACAGGTATAGCTCACAAAAATGCAGGAGTAGGCTTTATTGGGGCAGGGATTACAAATGCACCTATTGACTGCTTCGAAAAAGCTGTCTTAGAAGTTGCAAAAAGAATCTAAATAAAGAATAGGAATGGAGGCAATAATATGAAAAAAATGTCGTTTTCAATGAAAATGATTGTAGGTTCGCTTTTAGGTATTTTAGTAGGTGCAGTCCTGGGCAAAAATACCATACACATTAAAATCTTTGGGGAAATATTTATTAATCTTATCACTATGATGGTTCCCTTCTTGGTTTTCGGTGCATTAATAGAAGCAGCTATGACATTAGACATTAAAGACTTTGGTACAATAGGTGTTAAAACTTTATTTTCATTTGTAGTAACAAGTTTTGGAGCAGGAGTTATAGGTGTTTCGTTTGGTTATTTATTCAAGCCTGGTGCCGGGGTTATAGGTATTCAACTATCAGAATATACCGGAAATACAACAGGTATGACTATCTCTGAGAGTATATTATCCTTCTTCCCTAAAAATATTATTACAGCGTTTAATAATAATACAATAACTCAGATTATTCTTTTTGCTTTAATAGTAGGTGTTGCTATCTCATATTACAAAAACCTAGAATCAATCAAAAGAATACATGATTTAATACTTGATTTGAATGTACTGGTAATGAAGATCGTTACACTAATTATGAATTTTGCACCAATAGGTATATTTGCCATTACTGCTAATATGATCGGTCAGAACGGTCTTGGAATTTTAATCCCTCTGCTTAAATTTATTATCGTTTGTACACTTGCAAATGTTGCGTGCTTATCGTTCGTAGGATTGAGTGTAGCCGCATTCGCAAAAGTTAGCTTCTTCAAAATGCTGGCTCATGCAAAACGAACATTTATTGTAGCTGCAACCACAACTTCATCAGCAATGTCTCTTCCAATGAAGTTTCTGGATTCAGAAGAAAACATGGGTGTCAGCAAAAGAATCTCAAGATTTGTTAATCCTTTGGGCGGTACCCTTAACACTGATGGAGGCGTAATTCTAACTGTTTTAGCAAGTATGACTGTTGCTCAGATTTTGGGAATTGAATTATCTTTCTCGGCAATGGGTATGCTGGTGGTGACCGCGGTGTTATCTTCATTCGGAAATACTATGGTTCCTGGTGGCGGAATCGTGGCAATTGCCATCGTATTTGCTCTGAATGGTATACCACTTGAAGGGGTTGCCCTATTTGCAGGTATTGACTGGATTCTCGCAATCACAAGAGTACCTGTAAACGTTGTTGACGATGTCTTCTGTTCGGTTTTTGTTGCAGCCAGTGAAAAGGAATTGGATCGTGACGTATTTTACGGAAGAAAAAAAGTAGTGTCAGATGAGACTATAAATGCTTAAAGTATATCCAAAATAGCAGAAATTCATTTTGCGAATTTTAAATGTAGGTCAGGACAATTTTACGAATATGATCTGACCTACTTTACTTTAAAATACTTACAGATCTTAAGTTTTTGTGAATTGTTTTAAATTAATAGTTGGCTATGAGGTGAAAACATGACATATGCCTTAAAAATATGCGAGCACCTAGCTCGTGAATTGAATAACCAAAATGGGACAATATTAAAGCTACATTCCGTTTATGGCTCTGCAGTGAATTATAAGACAATAAACGGACGAATAGTGACATTTTTGTCTTCACAAAGATCGATGGGGGTTGCATCAGTTTGCCTTCCTACCGATAATATTAGAGAATTTTTTTATGGCACAGATGAGCTTCATATTTACAATTCTCATTTAATAGGGAAATCAGCAAAAATAGATTTTAGCAATTCTGAGATTATAAGCCCATATATAAGTGGCTATGTGAATCTAAATAAAAAAGCTGATTTAGCTTCCCAATTAAAAAAAGTGCTTATTTGCAATATTCCTGAAAATGGAATATATAAAGAAATTGCAAAGTTGAAAATTCTTAAATTGCCTGAATTCTCTGGAGCAATATCAAATGGCATTTATCCAGAGAGGTTTGGAAAGCTAATGGAAAGCATTCTGCACAATGTAGAAATTAATGCACTTGACGAGATTTTTAAAGGCATAATAGGCTATGGGATAGGCTTAACACCATCAGCAGATGATTTTATTTTAGGAATTTTAGCTGTTTATTCATCTTGTGATAGGGTTTTTAAGAATTTGGCGCAAGTATGTAAAGCTAATATTTACAGGACTAACGATATAAGTGCTGAAATGCTCTTTCATGGAAGCGAAAAGAGATTTTGTGAGCCTATAACAGAGTTTTTTGAATCACCAGATATAAGCGAAGCAACAGCAAGTATTCTCAATATCGGGTATTCTTCAGGACATGATATACTTTGTGGTATCTATGCAGGTCTGATACTATTATGCGAAGACCAAAACCAAATTAACCTGCGATAATTTTTAATTTGAAAAAAGGTGGTTACTTATGAAATTTGCAACATATATATATAATTCTCAGGAGTTAGTTGGTGTACTTTCCAACAGCGAGACTGAAATATGCTCAATACAAGAATTTGGTCTTGATTATAAAACTATGACAGAACTTATCGAAAAAATGACAGAAAAAGAAAAGCAACAAATTACAAAACAACTTGATGCAAATGACTATAGCGGATTGCCAATTGAAGATGTACAATTGCTCTCTCCAATTCCAATGCCCAGAGATATAATAGCTGTATCGCAGAATTATGTATCACATGTAAAGGAAACTTGCCGGGTAAACGGAGTAGAGTATGTTAGACCGAAATACTGTAATTATTTCTGGCGTAGAGTAAATAGAGCTATAGCACATAATGGAAGCTTAAGTCTGCATGCTGAGATTTCTTCAAAGATGGATTATGAAGTTGAACTAGCTGTTGTAATCGGGAAAGAATGCAGCCGTGTCTCTCAGGAAGATGCAATGGACTATGTTTTTGGATATACAATATCAAATGATATAAGTGCAAGAGATATTCAAAACAATTTGGCACAGTACGCTTATGCAAAGGGACTTGACGATACTACTCCTATAGGTCCGTATATTGTTACAGCTGATGAAATCAAGGATCCTCACAATTTAAATCTTTTGCTTAGAGTAAATGGTGAGTTAAGACAAAACNNCATCTGGCGTTGGTATCGGTATGAATCCACCTGTATTTCTTAAACATGGTGATGTAATAGAAAGTGAAATAGAAGGGCTTGGAATTCTAAGAAATATTATGGAGTAGACATTCCTTAAGTAGAGATAATTATTTTTAATTTATTATAGATATAAAGGAGTGATAGAGTTATGAAATTCCAACCATTGGAAAAAAGTATTATGGAGTTGCAGCAAGCAATGGAGAACAATGAAATCACGTCTTTAGAGCTGACTAAGTTCTACCTGGACAGAATTGAAGAGTACGATAAAAAAGGACCTAAATTAAACTCCATCGTAACAGTTAATAGTACTGCTATTGAAGATGCCATCAAATTGGATGAAGTTAGAAAAAACACAGGAAAACTTAGCAATCTGCATGGTATACCAATAGTCATTAAAGATAATTTAAATACATTTGACATGCCTACCACTGCCTCAAGTATACTTTTGGCTGACAACAAGCCGTCTTATGATGCTTTTATAGTAAATAAACTACGTGAGGCAGGTGCAGTAATTCTTGCAAAAACAAATTTATCAGAATTTGCCTGTCATGGATTCACGGATGGAACACTAATAGGTCAGACCCTAAATCCTTATGATTTGACCAGGACTCCAGGAGGTTCTTCCGGAGGCACCGGAACTGCTGTAGCCGCAAACTTTGCCGCTGGCGGGCTTGGTACCGATACAGTAAATTCAGTGCGTAGCCCGGTAAGTGCAACTAACCTGGTTGGTTTTAGACCATCAACAGGATTACTGTCCAGAGGGGGAATCCTACCCGTTACAGAAACTCAGGATACAGCAGGGACACTTACCAGAAGCGTTTCGGATGCGGCTATTTTATTAGATATATGCGTAGGTTTTGACCAGGAGGATAAAGTAAGTGCAGAACAAATCAAGCATGTGCCTCCTTCTTATACTGACTTTTTAAAAGTTGATGGACTTCGTAATAAAAGATTGGGGCTGCTTTTAAACACCATGGGAAATGACGCTGAGGTAAATGAAATAATGGAAGAATCAATCAATTTGATGCGTAAAAATGGCGCTGAAATAATTACTATTGATGTTCCAGAATTTGAAATGAACCGTCTTAACAAGGAGTGCGATGTTCAAATTTACGAGTTTAAAGAACAATTGGATAAGTATTTTGCACAAGCTTCAAACTGCCCCGTGCCAAACTTTCAATTTCTTGTAGAAAGCGGAAAATTGTATTCTGCAATTAGTGGATTCATGAAGAAATGCGCGGAGGTAGGAAATCCAAGCGAATTAGAAGATTACAAGGACAAACTTTTAAATATTGTTAAAAATAGGAAAATTGCTTACTATGTTATGGCTAAATATGAGCTGGATGCGTTAGTTTATCCACATCAAAATATTCTTGTTCGGCATGTGGGTCTTCAATCTCAGCAGGGACGTAATGGGTTGCTAGCTTCGATACTTGGTTTCCCAGCTGTGACTGTTCCAGCCGGATTTTCCAAGCAAACTGATGAAGCACCAATCGGTGTGCCAGTTGGAATAGAGTTTATGGCAAGACGATGGGATGAGCCAACTTTGTTTGAAATTGCATATGGCTTTGAACAGCTATTAGGTAGCAGAAGGCTTCCGCCAACTACCCCATAGGGTTATTTCTATGCCATTCTTACTTGTTCTACTCTCATCTTAATGAAAATATCAAATGAGAAGGCTACATTTAAATCTATGTTTTGAGATCTATCATGCTAGTTAACAGAGCGTTACTGTTATTAAGTCCCCAGATTCTCGTAAATCTGGGGACTTAATATGATATAGCATTTAATAGAAAGGAATGATTATAACAGTGAAATATATTATGCATTATCTTGCAAAAGCTGCTTCATTACCTGAAGTAGCTATAGGACAAGAAATAAGCCTTAAAGCTGACTTGCTTTTAGGGCATGATGGAACATTGCCAAAAATTCTTTCTATTTGGAAACAGAGAGAATACAAAATGGCAACAGACAATAAGTTTCTTATAACTGTAGATCATGCTTTTCCTGCACCTACTGTACAAGATCGTGTTAACCAACAAGAAATGGCTGAAGTATGTAAAGACAAAAAATGTCAACTCTATAATCACGGAGAAGGT
>DOON01000189.1 GCA_003514865.1 Clostridiales bacterium | reverse complement strand
GGATAATCATATTTAAAATAATTTATCATTTCTTCGATTCTGACAGCGCCAGGATCCAATGCCTGACCGTTATTTATCATTCTTCTTATATTGCTGTATGACGCTGTATCCACATCAGCCGAAAATGTAGACAGAGGATAATCAGCAACAGATTTATAAGCATTTTCCACAATTGAATTGTATTCTTCTGTATTGTGCCCTGCTATTGTTTCATCATATTCTCCAATCATATTAGAATTCTGTTTCATAGAATCCGTCATATTTGCCTTATGAGCGGAACATCCGGACTCAATAAGCACTATTACAGCTATAACCACTGAAATCATTTGTCTTTTAAATATCTTTCTCATAATATCCTCCTTGCTGTTACTTATTTTTTTATTCCCGATTGCCGGAAGCATATTCTCCCTTATCGTCTTGTGCAGCCTATTAATAAAGACGTAAACAAAGCCAAAATGTTCCATAATGTGCATTTATTCTCTACCGGAGACAAGTTTGCTGTTACATGCAAAAAGAGCTCCCCCTGCAGATTGCGGACGCCCTGATAATAATATGCATGTGTCAACAGGTTAAAAAAACCCGGAGATTCTTCCGGGCTTTCTTGCTTGGATATCAGTTAAAGGCTTGTTCTGTCCTGTCTATTATTTCATCCTGCAATGCTTTTTCGAGGTTGTTGAAATGGTCTGAATATCCTGCAACTCTTACAATAAGGTCCTTGTAGTCGTCGGGGTTTTTCTGAGCATCCAGGAGGACGCTTCTGTCTATTACGTTGAACTGTATGTGATGTCCTTCCATTTTGAAATATGCTCTCACCAAGGCTGATACGTTGTCTATTCCTTCTTGTCCGGCGATTGATGACGGTGTAAATTTCTGATTTAAGAGCGTTCCTCCTGTGGATGTATGGTCCATCTTTGCACAGGATCGTATAACTGAGGTTGGACCGTTTCGGTCTGCGCCCTTCTCAGGTGAAATTCCGTCTGTAACGGGCTTCTCCTTCAGTCTGCCGTTTGCTGAGGCTGTCATTACTGAGCCGAAGTACACGTGGCAGGTAGTAGGGAGCATGTCAATCTGGTATGTTCCTCCGCATACTGTCTTTCTTCCTCTTATCCTGTCTCTCACATTTTCAAATATATCAAGCATTATGTCATCGGCATAGTCATCATCATTGCCGTATTTCGGCGTATGATTCAGCACAAGGTTATGAAGCATTTCAAAGCCTTCAAAGTTTGCGTCTATGGCGGAAAGAAGCTCCTTCATTGTGAAGCGTTTCTGCTCGTAAACATTGTATTTCAACGAGGCCATACAGTCTGTTATTGTTCCTATTCCAACTATCTGAATATATCTTGTATTATATTTGGAGCCGCCTGCATTGTAGTCTCTTCCGCTTTCCATGCAGCCTGTTGTAAGCACTGACATGAAAGGAGTCGGCATTTGCTGGGCAAATATTTTTTCAATTACGTTATTTCCTCTGATTTTTACATTTATAATATATTCAAGCTGCTTGTAGAAAGCATCTCTCAGCTCCTCATAGGATTTGAATTCCTCAGGGCTTCCGGTTTTTAAGCCTATTTGCTTCCCTGTGTATTTGTCATAGCCGTTGTTGAGAGTGAGTTCAAATATTTTAGGAACATTCATGTAGCCTGTAAGTACATATGCTTCTCTTCCGTGGCAGCCCGTTTCCACACATCCGCTGGAGCCGCCAAATCTGGCATCCTCCAATGTCTTTCCTGCATTCAGAAGCTCCTGTATAAGCTCCTCAGTATTGTAAAACGCCGGCTGTCCCCATCCCTTTCTGGATATTTCAACAGCTCTTTTCAAAAATTCATCAGGAGTTTTCTCGCTTATCTGCACATTGGAGCTTGGCTGCAGCAGCCTCATTTCATCCATTGTGTCCAATATGATGTATGACACATCGTTGACTCCGTCTTCTCCGGTATATGGGTTTATTCCTCCGGTATTAAGATTGGCAAAATCCGTGTAGGTTCCGCTTTCCTTAAGGGTTATTCCCACCTTGGGAGGTGCTGGCTGATTGTTGAACTTAATCCACAGGCATTCCATAAGCTCTCTTGCTTTATGATAGTCAATGGTTCCCGCCTNNAATACTGGTCAAGCCTTCCCGGAGAAAAAGCATCCCAGGTATTTGTTTCAGTAGTAACTCCGATGTGGACAAACCAGTACATCTGAATTGCCTGTGCGTATGTTTCAGGCTTGTGTGCCGGAACAACATCGCAGTTATGAGCTATCCACAGCAGCTCTTCTTTTCTCTGTGGATTTTCCACAGTTTCCGCAAGTTGCCTTGCATATTGTGCATACCTCTGTCCGTAAATAATGATGGCATCGCACGAAATAGCCATTGCTTCAAGCTGTGCTTTTTTATTGTAGGCCTCAGCATCGTTTAAAAAGTCCAGCTTCTCTATTGCCTCTTCAATTTCCTTCTTGAAATCCAAAAAGCCTTTTTTATAAAACTTGTCATCGGCTACAGTGTGACCGGGAGCTCTCTGCTCCATAAACTCTGTAAACATTCCCGCAGCGTAGCAATCCTTCCATTCCTGCGTCATAGAAGCCAATATTCTGTCCCTTGTGGATTTATTCTGCCAATAAGGGAGAATTTTTTCAGCCTGTATTTCCTTATCCCCTTCTTTTACCTTGAAGTTGATATATTTTCTGTCATTCATTACCGTCATATCCTCAACGGTATGAGCGCAAAGCTCCGGAAATGTGGGAACAACCTGCGGTCCCTCACTTTTTTCTCCCACTATGAGCTCTCCCTCTCCGATGTACAGCTTTCTGTTTTCCATATAGTGCTTGAAATTCATGGCGCGAAGCACAGGTGTTTCCACCGTTCCGTAATGCTTCTGATAAAACTCTGTTTCTAAAATAGCCCTTTCAAGGCTTACACTGGGCTGTGTAGTCACACTTTCATGCCTCAATATTTTTGTTCTTTCTGTATACCCGCTCATTCTAACCTCCTATTTTTACTTCATATCCTTGTGTTTCGAACATTTCTTTAAATTTCTGCATTGTTTCTTCTGAGGGCTTAGCCATGCTCTCATCCTCATACTGCATATGAAGCTTTCTGTATTTATGCTTTGCAATATCATGGTATGGAAGCAAGTTTACCTTTTTTATATTTAATTTCTTTATAAACTCAATTGTTTTTACTATATGTGATTCTTCTGCATTCACGCATTCTATTATAGGCATACGTATGTTGATATTGCTGTGGATTTGAGACAGCCTCACAAGATTATCAAGTATGAGCTCATTTGACATTCCAGTAAATCTCCTGTGCTCCTCATCCTCCATGTGTTTAATATCATAAAGAAACAAGTCTGTATATGGCGCAACCCTTTTAATACTTTCGAAGCTTACAGCCCCACATGTATCAACTGCCGTATGAATATTCCTCTCCTTGAGTTTTTTAAGAAGCTCTGTGGCAAAACCTGCATATACCAGTGGTTCACCGCCTGAAAGAGTCACTCCTCCGCCGGATTGCTCATAAAAAACCTCATCCTTCACAACTTCCTTGAATACTTCCTCTACAGTATACTCACGGCCTGCAATTTGCCTTGCTCCTGGAATACAGTAGATTTCACACATGCCGCAGTAGTCGCATTTGTCTTCATCTGTTGTAAGAATCCCATTTTTAATTGTTATTGCCTTCTGAGGGCATACTTCCGCACATTTTCCGCATAGCACACATTTCTCTCTGTCATAAAGCATTTGCTTCCTGCCCTGCTGGCTTTCTGGGTTATGGCACCAGAGACATTTCAGCGGGCATCCCTTTAAAAATACGGTTGTCCTTATGCCCGGACCGTCATGTACAGAAAACTTTTGAATGTTAAAAATAATCGCTGTATTCATTTTTTCTCCAATAAATGATATCAAATATTTATATGCAATTTCCCTGCCAATAAATGCATATTAAAAATTGAGCATTTATTATTGTTTAATATAATTATGTATTATTTTTCATACACACAACATGACAGTTTTCTGTACATATGTAAAATTTTTATTTAAATTATTTCGTACCTTCACCAATTGCGATATAATTAATCAAAGTTTCATTTATCAAAATCAGTATACGAAAATGGAGCCATATTCGGCTCCTTGTTTATTTTTTGTTGTTTTCTTCGCTGTATCCGGTTGCCGATGTTCCTGTTTTAATTATTGATGATCCGTACTTGGTGCGTATGTTAAAAATTGCATTTTCCAGGTCATCGACCTTTTTATTTTTTTCTTTCTCGGCATTCTCGGCATTTATTTCAGGCATTTTGAACAGTGACATTTGTTCAGATTCACATTCATTGTCAAATCCGCTCAGGCTTATGCCCAGAAGGCGCACAGGCTTCTTGCTCCAGTTTTTTTCGAGCAGTTTCACGCCTGCGGAATAAATATCCTTAACAAGGCATGTAGGCGGCACCGTCATCCGTCTTGTCATGCTCTTGAAGTCTGTAAATTTAATACTTATTTGTACCGTGCGACCTCTTTTTCCGTACTTCCTCGCTGTCATTCCCACGTCCTCTGAAAGCTCCAGCAGCACTGATTTTGCATAGTCAATGTCTGTAATATCGTGAGGCAGCGTAACAGACCTTCCCACTGACTTCATATCGCTGTATGAATTCGGCCTCACGGGAGAATCATCATTTCCGTTTGCAAGCATGTTAAGCTCTGCTCCTGTTTTCCCAAGCATGCTGATGAGATTTGTCCTGTCGTACAATGCCAAATCCCTTATGGAATGAATACCCATGCTATGAAGCTTCGCAGCGGTCTGCTTTCCCACTCCGTACAGATTCCCTGCGGGAAGAGGCCACATTTTCTCTTGTATATCTTTTTTCCACAGCTGTGTTATACCGTGTGGCTTCTTCATTTCAGATGCCATTTTTGCCAGAAACTTGTTTTCTGATATTCCGATGGAGCACCATAAGTTAAGCTCCTGATTTATACGCTTCATTATGCTGGCTGCTGCTTCCGCGGGACTTCCGGAAAGGCCTTCGCATCCTGTCATATCAAGCCATGCTTCATCGATGCTGTTCTGTTCAATAACAGGAGTATAAGATGATAAAATTTCCATTACCTCTTTTGACTTCTGCGAATAAAACCTGTGGTCAGGAGGAACTACAATAAGCCCCGGGCATAGCCTGAAGGCATCTCTCAGAATCATGGTGGTCTTTATACCATATTTTCTCGCTTCATAGTTTGCTGTGAGAACAATGCCGGTCCTATTGTCCGGATCTCCTGCCACAACTGCGGGCTTTCCGCTGATTTCAGGACGACGGGTCTGCTCGCAGCTTATATAAAAAGCATTCATGTCCACTAAAAAAACGACCCTTTCCATTTTAGCTCCTCTTATTTTTCAATGCGGAATCCTGTCAATGTAAGAAATTGCATCTTCAAAAACGATGTAACATCAATAACAACATCTTCGTCCTTGGGCATGTCTACCATCCTGGATATATATACCTCAATTTTTTCAACCTCTGTTCGGACGTATTTTTCTTCGGACTTAGGCTTTTTTGCAAAAATCTCAGGTATGGGAATTACCGCAAAATCACCGTTTGTTCTATAGTCCGAAAACCCTATGGTAACTGCCGTCTTTCCCTTTCTTTTAAGATAATCCAGCGCTTTCCCTGTTATTTTGATTGCATATCTTTCCTTTTCCATGATCTCCTCAATTCATATCCGCTTCAAGGGAACTTATTTAATGCGGATTAGT